>JAFXRA010000160.1 GCA_017526725.1 Candidatus Rifleibacteriota bacterium | reverse complement strand
TGCGGTCTGCCTTTCCCTCTTCGCAGTTTCGACTGCCCTGAGGTCTCTCTGCACTTCAGAAGTTGGTTTCCCTCGGTGTTACCCGAGTGGCTCTCCCTCTCTGGGGTTTCTTCCTTCTACCTTTCTTTGGATTCGGGCTCGATTCCGGTCACGGCTTATTTTTGTTCACCTAAAGGCTTATGAACTGTCACCAGTTCAGCTCTTGCCTTCATTAAGACCGACGCACGGCTCTACGTATCGCTACGCTTCAAAGTTTAAGGTTTTTCGGATTTGCGATTCGTTTTTCAAAGATCTTGTTCCCCCAACCGAGGAGAGTTAGTTTATCAAAAACCATATACTAAAGTCAATAACTTTTTTTAAAATTTTTTTAGTCTGTTAAAACAGCTATTTATGAGGTTTTTGAAAGATTAAAGTAACTTTTCTTCTAAACTTTTTTTATTTTTTTAGAGAAGAGAGATAAGAAGATTATTTTATTATCAAGCAATCAAAAGGTTGAAATAAATTGATAAATTGCTACAACAACGTTTCATTATATGTTCGGCAGACCAATACTATAAATCAGTAATTAAACCCACTAATAAGACTTGCTAAAGAAATACAAAGTCCTTTAAAGGAGTGTTTTTCTCGTTCTCTCAATTCTTTCTTTTTTTGTTCGTTCAATGTCCAGTTTCCACATCTTTTACATACTATATAATATTCATCTTTGGTTAAATCGCCTTCATTGTAATATTCACAATCAGGATAGGAATCATCTAATTTTTCCAGATAACCACCTTCTTTTAAAAGATTTATATCCAGATTATGCATCAAATTCTCTTCTTTTTGATCCATATTATACATTTCAACAGCAGCTTTTATAACTCCAGTATTAGTTTTGGCACAACGAATATATCTATTGTCATACCTGACACATCTAATAAAAGGAGGCATTGCAATTACTCCATATGCAAACATGCCATACAAAACCACAATAATACCGCCAATGATTTTAAATCCAAGACTGCCCTTGTTATAAAAAAGTAAAATAAAATAATAAAGAGTAAAAATAAAACCTAGTATTATAGTTCCAAAGAAGAAGATTGCTTGAATATCCATAACCAAATACCTTCCAACTTTTTTAAGATAACATAAAAACCGCTAACATACCAATTTCAAGGTATTGACTTTGGTGCACAAAAATGATTAAGGTATAACAACAAGCAAAAAGCTGAATGCTTTTTGCTTGTTGTAAGAGATTAAAGACAAGAGAAAAGAGATAAGGGGGTTAATTTGTTAGCAGCTAACAAATACCTGCAATTCCCTATACTCTATTCCCTCTTCCCTATACCATAAGAAAGAATAGGAGTCACAAATGGAAAAACACAGAATACTTTCAGTTATATTTGGCCTAATAAGCATGACTGTTTGTGCCCAATCTATTCCTGTCTCTCTGCAAGATGTTAGTCAAAGAGAATTTAAAGAACTGCTACAAGTCCAAGGAACAATTGAAGCAGTAAACATAGCCAGAGTTTCCCCGAGAATTTCCGGTCCTATTGAAGCTATATATGTTAAAGAAGGCGACAAAGTAGAAGCAGGTAAAACAAAACTTTTTGTAATCGATCCTTTAAAACTTGAAAAAAACTTGGAAATCCGCAAACAGGAAGTTGTTATAGCCCGTCTTGCTTTAAAGGAAAAAGAAGCTCAATTAAAGCAGGTTTCAGCAGATTACGAAAAATCAAAAATAGATGCTAAACGTGCAAGACTTTTATGGGAAGACCGTTCCACAAGTCAAGACAACTACGAAAAAGCACAACTCAAATTTAAAGTTAGTGAAGCAAACTTTGAACACGTAAACACTCTAATTGACCTTTCCAGAGAACAGTTAGCAAAAGCTCAGATTGCTTTGACAATTGCCGAAAAAGACTATTCTGACTCTACTGTTTATTCCCCTTTAACTGGTGTTGTATCAGAAAAGTTACAGGAACCAGGCGAAATGGCTGCAGCAGGAAAACCTATTATAATAGTAAAAGATCCTAATGATACAGAAATTACAGCTTATTTGCCCGCAGAGTTTTATCATAAAGTTAGTGTAGAAGAAACTCCTGTAAAAGTAAAAAGCTTTTTAGAAATACCAGAAGATGCAAAAGTAACCTATAAAAGCCCCGAAATTTCTACAGACTTGAGAACCTTCAAGATAAAATGCCATACTTTGAATAATAGTAAATTTATGGTTCCTGGCGGACTTGCAAACATGACTCTAGTTCTTGAAACCCATTCAGGGTTAGCTGTTCCTACTTCATCTCTGGTTAACCGTAACAACAGCAAAGCAATTTTTATTGCAGAAAACGGTAAGGCAAAGCTAATAGAAGTCAAAGTAGGCTTGGAAAATGAAGGTTTTACAGAAGTGACAAGCAGTCAGCTTAAAGTTGGCGACAAAGTTATTGTTGTCGGTCAGCACATGGTTAATGATGGCTCTTCTGTTTCGGTTTCTAATGGAGCTAAATAATGGGCAGCCTGATTAATTTTTCTGTAAAGCGTTGGGTTGCTATTATCTGCTTGATGATAGCTATTACTCTATTAGGCTTGAATGCCTATAGAAAGCTTCCTCTAGAAGAACTTCCCAGAACAGATATGCCTTATGTTACTGTTGTAACTATTTACCCGGGTGCTTCACCGGAAGAAATAGAAACAGACTGCGCAAAGCGCATCGAAGACGCAACAGGCTCATTAGATGGGTTAAAAAGCATTACTTCTTCCTGTTTAGACAACGTTTGCCAGACTTTGTTGGAGTTTGAAATAGGTACAAGCGTTGATGATGCCGCAAACGATATCAGAGAAAAGATTGATACTATTTTGAACGATTTCCCTGAAGGCGTTGAAAAGCCAATAGTATTAAAATACGACATTAATGCACAACCTATTATAAACCTTGCAATTACTGGTTCAAGACCTATAGATGAACTATATGACTATGCTGATAATGAATTTAAAGACTATATAGCTGGTTTAAAAGGTGTTGCAGAAGTTAAGTTTACAGGCGGAGCACAGCGTGAAGTCCACGTTTTATTAGACAGAGACAAACTTGCCGCTAGAGGTTTAAGCAGTCTTGATGTTGTTGCTGCAATAAAAAAAGAAGTAAAAATGATTCCTGCAGGCCGCATTAAACATGAAGGTGCTGAATATACCATTAAATTCGACGCTGATTACAAAAGCTTGAAGGAATTAGAAACTCTTGAAATAGCAAACAAGAAAGGGCAACGCTGCACCATTCGTGATGTTGGCCAGGTGCTGATGGGAACAGAAGAACGCAGACAGGCTGCAACAATAGACAAACGCCAATGTATAGCTGTTCAAATCATAAAGAAATCTGATGCAAACGCTGTTAAAGTAGTTAATCTTGTAAGAGAAAAACTAGAAGAAATCAAAAAGAATCTGCCCGGTGGAATCGAAATTCTTTGGGTATCCGATACAGGCAAATTTATACAGGCTTCTGTTGATAATGCCATATCTAATATCTGGCAGGGAATTTTGCTCACTGCCGTCTTGATGTTCTTCTTCCTTTATAACATCAAGTCAACTCTTACCGTTGCAATAACAATGCCTTTGACTGTTATTGCCGGAGTGCTCATTATGTCTATGATGGGCTATACAATTAATATAGCAACTCTTCTAGCAATTGGGCTTTCCATAGGTATCCTGGTAACCAACTCTATTGTTGTCTTGGAAAATATTGTTTCGAAAGTGAATGCAGGGCAAAGCAGCACTGATGCAGCAATAAACGGAACTACTGAAATAGTTGTGGCTGTCTTAGCCAGTGCAGGCACAAACATTGTCGTTCTTTTCCCAGTAAGTCTTATGAAAGGGCAGATTGGTCAATTCTTTATTCCATTTGCTCTAACAATGGTAGGCGTAACAGTTATTTCTCTTCTTATTTCTTTTACGCTGACACCAGGCATTGCTGGGCAGATAATCACAAAAACAGAAAACAATAGCGGTTTACTTAAAAAGCTAGAAAACCTTTGGAACAAATATTTCGGCAAATTTACCGACGCTTGTGTCTGGGTTGTTCGCCAAGTTGTCGAAAGCAAGCTTTTGTCTTTTGTTTCGATAGTTGTTTCAATTTTACTACTTGTTCATGCTTTAAGCCTTGTTAAAGACATAGGTTTTACATTTCTACCTATCAGCGATAGAGGCGAAATGGTTATAAAGCTTGAATATCCATCTACTTTTTCATTGAAACAAACAATAGAAAGAACTAATCAGATTGAAAGCTTACTAGATGGAATACCAGAATTGAAGCACCGTCTTACTAATATAGGGAAAATTGATGGCGCTGTTGGTCAGACTTCTGAAGGGGTCTATCTAGCTCAGATTACCTGCAAATTCAACGATAAAACAGAAAGACAGAAGGATATTTTCCAATTACAGAATGAAATTAATTCAAGATTGAAAAATATACCTGATGTGATTATAAGCACTTCACTGCCAGATCAGGGCGGCAGCGGCGCTCAAATAAGAATGGTCATTAGAGGTAATGATTTTAATGTTCTGAATAAACGTGGAGAACAACTTGTTGCCAGAGCGAAACAGGATAATCTGCTTATGGATGTGGATTCTTCTGTAAGACCTGGCAAGAACGAGCTTGTTGTTACCCCGAAACGAGCTGTTTTGAGCGATGTTAAAGTTCCTGCAACCACACTTGGACTTGGTCTTAGAACCAATATTGAAGGAACCAAGTCTGGAACTTTCAAAGAAAACGCCAGAACCTATGATATTCGTGTAAAATTAAGCGAAAGAGAAGGGTTGAATCAGGTCGAACAGCTTGAACTGCCAGGCCCTCCAGGGCATCCAATAATCCTGCGCAACTTTACAGATATTAATCATAAAATTTCGCCTGTTTTGATAACAAGACGTGATAAGGGAAGGGCTGTGATTTTCTATGCAAATCCAGCCAAGGGTGTGCCTCTAGGAACGGCCGCCAACAAAATTAAAAACGAGCTTTTATTGGCAGATGGTGAGCTTCCTGCTGGTTATACTGCTGAATTCATAGGCAGAGTCCTTATGATGAAAGACGGAATTAACGATTTCATAGAAGTTGGAGCAATAGCTCTTCTCCTTACCTATCTGCTTCTAGCAGCAATTCTTGATTCTTTCCTAAGACCTTTTATTATTCTAGTAACTATTCCTGTAGGTCTAATCGGCTGTATCTGGGCATTGTGGTTTACTGGCGAATCACTTTCCATGATGGTTCTTTTAGGCGGAGTCATGCTCATAGGTATAGTTGTTAACAACGCAATTCTTATCATGGATAGAGTTCAGGTAAATATTTCCAATGGATTAAAAACTATAGATGCTATGCTAGAAGCTATCAAGCACGAAATGCGAGCTGTAACCATGATTACACTAGCAGCAGTCTTTGGCATGATTCCGATGGCTTTTGATTCGGGCTTAGGAAGTGAACTTAGAACAGGCATCGGTCTTGCTGCTATGGGCGGCATTCTAATCTCTGCAATTATGACAATGTTTATTCTTCCTGTGTTATATTGCCTCTTTACTCCAAAGAAAAATTAGAAAAACGCAAAAATCTAATTAATTTCTTTTGAATTTCTAAAAAAAGAATCCCGGCATTGATGACCAACACCGGGATTCTTTTATTTATTCAAAATCTATTATGAGAACTTAACTTCAATTGTGCGAGGTTGAACAGCTTTGGCTCTTGGCAGGAATATATTCAGAACGCCGTTCTTAAGTTCTGCATTGATACCTTCCTGATCAACTGCTTCACTAAGTTCGAACTGTCTGTAGTAGTTAGCTGGTTCAAATTCTCTAACAAGGTATTCCTTGTCTTCATTTCTCTTTACATGACCTTCTATAGTCAGAACACCTTCTTCTACGGAAAGCTTCAAACCATCCTGGTCAACACCTGGAAGATCGACCATCATATAGAGGCCTTTATCTTCTTCATATATATCTGTAACCGGAGTTACATAGGTTTCTGGTTCACGAGTTTCTTCGCATTTAGCGATTTGGTTTTCTTTATTTTGAGCATTGTCGATAGTTTTTTCAGCCATGATATTGTTCTCCTTTTCGTTTGTAATCATCGTTGTGGGCCTTAATCAAGCCATGCAATTTAATTGTTTTCATTGTAGTTGGTAGTTATTGTTTTTGTTGTTCTAATATTATCTAGTTTGTAAGCTTTTAATACTGCAACAACAACTACAACAAAAACCAACTACCATAAAAACTTATCATTTAACACTTATAGCAACGTTGTGAGCCTTAGCTTTTTCAGCCTTTGGCAATGTTACTGTAAGTATACCTTTGGTGTATTCAGCAGTAACTTTTTCAGGATCAATCTGTGTTGAAAGTTCGATTGTTCTTGAGAACTTACCAGTTGAACGTTCGTTTCTGTGGAACTTTTCGGCTTCAACATTGAGTTTTGCCTTTTCACCACTGATTGTTACTCTGTTTGCAAGAGCCTGAACCTTGAGACTGTCGATATCAAGACCAGGAGCAAGGGCTTCTATAACTATCTTCTGATCATCAGAAGCAATATTAATCATTGGGAAGTGTCTTGCTGAAACACCTGGCAAGAAAGCAGTTCTTGGAAAACCATGGCGAGCACCAAATCTTGTGAGTTCACCAAGCTGTGACTGTAACTGATCCATTTCTTTCAAGAAATTCCATACTGACATTTTATATTCCCTCCTATGTTAGGTAATTTTACTTAAATTCATTTTGTTGATTACTTTTAATCTTCATCAACACAAATATATATTGCATAGGCCGTGCCAAGTATAAAAAATCAGATTTAAAGCCTATTTGAACAGATTTCGAAAATATAAAAACAGAATCAAGCGACGTTGCAGCAACGTAGCAAGTTTCTTCTTTCCTTCCTTCTCAGGGTAAACGTAAATTTTTTAGATATTAATCTACATTTAAGTAATAATATTTATTGTTTTTGTAGCGCCTTCCACTGATTGCTTTTCAGCAACCAGCCCCCTCCGTCAGCAAAGCTGACACCTCCCCCAAAAGCTATTGAGCTTTGGGGGAGGGACATAGCGGGTGGATTCTATTCCTAGGGCAACTTCGTTGCCCTAGGTTATTAATGTTGCGACTTCCAGTCGCTTTTAATAAGTGCCTATAGGATATTGTCCGAAAACTAATTTTTAAGTCCAAATAAGATTGTTCTAATTGCCTACACATTTGTCATAAAAAGTATAGCGTATGGGCTTTAGCCCTGAAATCTATACGTTTATGACAATGGGTAGGCTACAAACAAATAAATACTGATTTTTCATCAAATTTCTAGTTTTCGGACAACCTTCGGAGGGCAATACTTTAAAAGAAAAATGTTTGCTTTTGCCATGCTTTCCTTGTTGCCTAGTATTGAAAATAAAAATATTTGATGTAAACTACAAATATGGCTTTGATTTTACAAATTGTGGAGATTCGTATTTTATGAAAACAAAATTAATGAGTATTATTCTTCTATTCTTATTGGTTTTTAGTTGTTTTACCGATGCATCAGCAAGAAATCTTAAACAAGAATCTTCAATCCAGAAAAAAGATAATCGCAACTATTCAGACGATGCTTCTAACTTTGTTGTTTTAAGCGAAGCTGTTCCAGATGTTATATTAGAAATCCGCTATTACTCTACTTATAATTTTGTTGGTGACAGAATAGACGGTTATGAACAGCCAATAGCTCTTATAACCAAACCTGCTGCCGCTGCTTTGAAAAAAGTCAGCGATGAACTTGTCATCAAAGGCTACAGACTTAAAATATTCGATGCTTACCGACCTCAAAAAGCTGTTACCCATTTCATGAACTGGGCATTAGATGCTAACGATACCCGCATGAAAAAATATTTTTATCCAGAATTAGAAAAGAAAGTTCTATTCCCACTAGGCTATATTGCAGAACATTCCGGCCACAGCAGAGGAAGCACTGTTGACCTTACATTATTTGATATGAACTTGGAAAAAGAAGTCGATATGGGCGGAACTTTTGATTATTTCGGAAAGCTTAGTCATCCTGATTTCACCGGCATTACCGCTACACAGTTTGCCAATCGTATGCTTCTTCGCAAAGTAATGACAAAGCACGGTTTCAAGCCTTTAACAGAAGAATGGTGGCATTTTACTTTAAAAAACGAACCCTATCCTGACACTTATTTTACTTTCCCTGTAAATGTAAATTCTGTTTCTAACAAATAATCTAATATTAGAACGATGAACTCTTCTAGAACCAAGCCCCAATCAGTCTACGCTTCTTTCGATACTTTTCCTGCCCCTAAAGGTGCTGCTGTTCATATAGGGGAATTTGCCCCGAAGCTTTTCAGCTTTATCGGCAGCGGATTGCTGCTGGTTCTAGGAGACGAAAACACCCCAAGATGGCAGATAGAAGATAATAACATTCAAATAAGACGTTATATAACAGATGAAGAAAACTATCTGCAAAAGGCTATGAAATTCGGGCAATTTGTTTATGAAGAAGTTTCTGCTTTAAAAGACGAAATAAAAATAGCTCATTTCAGAGACCCATGGAGCGGCATTCCAATAATAGAAGCTCTTGAAGGAACTAAAACTAAGCTGGTTTATGAAGTAAATGCGCTGCCATCAATAGAAATACCTTCACGAGTCTCTTCTGCCTTATCTACAACTCTTGATAAAATCAGAGAAATGGAATTAGAATGCTTAGAAAAAGCTGATGCAATAGTATGCCCTTCATTTGTTATAAAAAGTTTTCTAGAAAGCTTAGGCGTTAACCAGGACAAAATTACTGTTATTCATAACGGAGCCAGATTATCAGGAATAGCACATAAAAAACCAGATTATGCACCAGATAAATATATAATATATATAGGCGCCGTTCAGGCATGGCAGGGGGTTGAAACCCTGATGAAAGCCATGACTTTTTTAAAAGACATGACTGACTTGAAGTTAGTTTTTTGTGCTTCAGGAACAAAACCAAGAATAAGATTTCTGCAAAAACTTGCAGAAAAAATGGAAATATCAGACAAATTAGTATGGAACCTGCGTATAGGGCAAAGTGAAGTTCAAGATTGGCTGCAGGGAGCAGCAATTTCTCTTGCCCCGCTTACAGAATGCGAAAGGAATCTTGTTCAAGGCTGCTGCCCCATAAAAATAGTAGAATCTATGGCCGCCGGAGTTCCTGTAATAGCTTCAAATATGCCGGTAACCCAAGAATTAATAGAACACAATATTACAGGTTGGCTAGTAAGACCTGACAGACCGTCAGAATTAGCCAGAGCAATAAGAGTCTTGCTTGCTCACCCAGAAACTTTAGAAAGAATAGCTAAAACAGCAAAAGAAAAGGTAATTTCTTCTCTTTCTTGGGAAATGTCTCTTGAACAGCTAGAAAAAGTTTACTTTGATTTGAGATCATAGTGGAAAATCAACACATCTAACCATTATAATATTTCAATCGGACAGTTGCTTGCTCAACCTTATTCTCCTCCGCGGTCTCTGTGGATTTCTGCCTTCGAATAATCATTGAGTGAACGAGCCTTGTGCGGAGAATAGAAGGTTTCGCGTCTACTGTCCGCAAACAACTACCACAGTGAAACGTCACACATATTGCGACAGCAATCGTATCACAGCGAAGCTTATCACTTGATAAGAGTCACTTAATCTCTATACCGCGGAATTTAAGTAATAATCCTGTAGAGCGAAGAAGTTCAGATTTAGAAACTGTATAGTCAATAATTGCTTTTACTTGAGCGATTTTGGCAGCAGTCAGGTCTCGCTGTGCCTGAGCAACTTGAAAAGCTGTAGTTTTACCGACATCAAATTTTACATTTTCAACTCTGAGTTTTTCTTCCTGCTTCTGAGCTGTTGCTGTTGTAGCAGCAAGCTGTTCCTTAGTTCTCTTAATTTCAATGTAAGCTTTTATAACATCTTCTTTTACAAGCTGTTCAAGATTTTTTATAGATTCTTTTTGCAGCTTCAAATTCAGCCTTGCCCTGTCATATTTAGCCTTTTCTCCTCTTCTATGACGATTCAAATCATAAGTTAAACCAACAGAAGAATCGAAAGGTTCTTTATGATTAAAGCTAGGTTCGGAGCCATCAAAAGACTTTGAATAACCTGTTTTTCCAAGACTTATAAAAAAGTCTAATTTTGGAAGCATACCGTTTTTAGTAGATACGATTTCTAACTCATTCTTTCGCTGCATAAGTTCTGCTTGTCTAAGTTCAGGTCTCATAATCATGGCATCTGCCAAGCAGTCTTCAAGATTGAAATCGTATTGGTCGATTTCTCTAAGCTTCGGCATACTAGTTACATTTGGTCTTTTTCTCCAAAAGTTTTCTGTATCTTGGTTTATATTACGAAGTAAAGAAATAGCGGAGCTGACAACTCGGCTTTCAGCATCAATCAAGTCTTCCTGACAAAGAGCAACTTCTGCATCAGCGGCAGCAATTTCTGATTCTGCGATTTTTCCAACACCAATACGTTTCTGTGTTTCTTCACGCTGCTGCAAAGCAAGCTGCAGAGATTCTTTAACAATTTCAAGCTGTTCAACATTCAAATAATATTGCCAGTATTTTTTTTCTGTTTCACAGACAAAATCAAGAATATAACCATAAAGCTCATATTTCGACCAATCTAAGTCTAATTCGGCTTTTCTTAAAGAAACTAAATTAACTTCTTTACCGGCACCGCGCATTAATGGTGCGGTAACGTCTATTCCCAACCTGGCTGCATAAAGACTTGAATGACTTGTAGTTCTGCTTCTGTTAATTGATGCATTTATATTGGTTTTTATACCTGATGTAGACTTTTTTTCGGCTTCAATAGAGGCTGTTGTTCCATTGTTTGAATTTCGGCCGATTACATCATTTGCGTTTATAGAGCGGCTTCGTTTATCTGAAGCAGAAATAGAAGCTGAAATATTTGTATCGAATTCAGATTTAGCTTGTTCAACACTTGTTGCATATATTTCCGGATCTATTTTTTCGATATTCAAGGCAATATTGTTGCTTAAAGACATTTCGACGGCATTTTTAAGGGAAATAGTAAAAGATGCCTGTTCATCTTTATCGAAAATATCGCAAGCCCCGAAAGAGGTTGATTTATATATTTTTCCGCGAGGTATATCAGGCTGATTAATAGAACCTTCTTGAGAAGTTGTTATATTTATTTTTGTGGATGGTTCTTTAAGAAGAATTCTATTTATAACATTTCTATCTGCATATCTAGGACTGCTGGTTATTTCAGGCTCTTGAGCATAGCATAAACAAATAGAATTACAGAAACCAAAAACAATAATACTTAGTATATGATATTTCTTTATATTCATGCTTCTACGCTCTTCTTTCTGCCAAAGGCCTTATCGAATTCGATATAAATCAGCGGAATTATAAGCAAAGAGATAAATGTTGCTATTGTAAGACCACTAATAACGGCTCTGGCCATTGGAGCCTGCATTTCTCCGCCTTCTCCCCAACCCATTGCCAAAGGAACAAGACCAAGAATGGTTGTTGAAGCAGTCATCAGAATAGGTCTGCAGCGGTTAGATGCTGCTTCCTTAGCGGCTTCAATAATATCTATATCAGGATTCTTGCGTCTAAGTTCATTCATGTGGTCTACAAGCAGAATTGAGTTGTTAACAACAATACCGCCAAGCATAATACAGCCAATGAATGTTTGAACATTGAATGTAGTTCCAGTGAAATAGAGAATAGGAACAACACCGATAACAGACAAAGGAACTGTTGTCATAACAATAAAAGGGTCTCTCAACGATTCATACTGTATTGCCATAACCATATAAACCAAGAATATAGCAAGAACGAAACTGAAAGCCAATTCCATGAAAGCTTCCTGCTGATCTTCGTAGTCACCAGTCATAACAATAGCGAAGTTTTCTGGCAAAGGAATTTCTTTTATCTTTTCTTGAACATCTTTAATTACAAAACCAAGAGAACGACCTTCAACATCGGCAGAAAGAGTGAGAATTCTTTCTTGATTATGACGTTCTATAATAGTTGGACCCATCTTGCTTTCAAGCCTTGCTACATTTCGCAGCATAACAGGTTTGCCAGCAGAGTTGGTTATAACCATATTAAGGATTTCATCAAGTTTCATTTTTTCTGCATCAGTAGCTTTTACCAGAATTTTATATTCATTCGAACCATCTCTAAGATTTCCTGCACTTCTACCAGACATCATAGTTTCAAGGAAAGTAGAAATAGCATTTATAGTAAGTTTCTGGTCTGCTGCTTTATCACGGTCTATTATGATAGAACGTTCAGGAACACCTTTTTCACGAGAAAGCTTAACATCTGTAATTCCTGGAACTTCCTTTATAAGCTTTGCAACCTGTGCACCTAAGGCATCAGCAGTTTCAATATCGTAACCACGAATTTCAAGCTGAACTTTATCAGAACCAGAACCCATACGCATCATAAACATACCCTGACCTTCTCTTGTTCTGATAACGGTTCCCGGTATTCCACTAAGTTCTTTTCTTAAGGCAGCAGCAATTTGAGCACTGCTTCTTTTTCGTTCGTTAGAGGCTTTTAAAGGAATACGTATATCACCTTTATTTACAGCAGAGTTTCTGCCTCCGCCAACATTAGTAAACATAATGTCTCTTTCCGGAACTTTTTCTTGAATAATTTTTTCTACTTTTTTGAAAGTCTCATCAACCAAAGACAATCTGGAACCTTCTTCCATTTCAACACTTACTCTAACTTCACCTTCGTCTGCTGTTGGCATAAATTCAGTTCCCATAAGACTTATCAAAGAACAAGCAAAAGCGATTAAACAGCCTAATACAAAAAATGTTGTTACTCTATAATTGAGAACCTTATTCAAAGCCCAGGACTGAGCCTTTAGTATGACGCCTACCATTGCATCAGACATTCTTTTAAACCAACCAACACTATGAGTAGCTTTTTCTTCTTTGGTTACAACTTTTTTCAAAAAAATAGAAGTCATCATAGGAACAATAGTTAAAGAAATTACCATTGAACAGAAGAGTGAAAAAGCAACTATATAAGCAAGTTGTTTGAACATAACCCCTGTTACACCTTCTACAAAAAGCAATGGAAGGAATATAACAACTGTTGTAAGAGTACTTGCTAAAATAGACATTGCAACTTCACCTGAACCCTCGATTGAAGCTTCTATAATAGGAACTCCGTTTTCCCTGTGTCTGAAAATATTTTCTAAGACAACAATGGAATTGTCGACTAACATACCAATACCAAGAGCAACACCACCTAAAGACATGATGTTTAGCGTGAAACCGATATAATACATCAAAGTGAAAGTTGCTATAATAGAAACAGGGATAGCTATTGCAATAATTGTAGTACTAGCAAGATTAGCCAGAAATATCTGAAGAATAACAATTGCAAGAATACCGCCCAAAATAGCTGATTGGCTAACATTATTAATTGAGCGTGTGATGTATTTTGAACTGTCAACAATTGGAGTTAGTCTTAGTTGAGGAATTTCTTCGTTGATTGCTGCAACTTCCTTTTTAACAGCTTTTGCAACATTAACAGTATTAGCACCAGATTGTTTACTGACAGAAATTCTAACGCCTTCATTATCGTTGATTCTGACAACACTGCGTTTCTTTTCCCAGTGATCTTCAACTTTGGCAACATCACAAAGTCTGATAACCTGCTGACCATTCATTCCAACCACAAGTCTTGAAATCTGCTCTACGGTCTGAAATTCTCCAGGTGTTCTGAGTCTTATTTCAAAGTTTCCAGATTCAATCATACCTGCTGGAAGATTAATATTTTCAGCTCTAATGCGACTAATAATCTGTTCAGGACTTATTTTCAAGGCCTTTGCCTTGTTTATATCTAAATTAACCTGAATTTCGCGTTGATTACCACCCATAACATCAATAGAAGCTACACCATCTATTTTTTCTATACGATATTTAACCTGATTATCTATTAAATCAAGCAATTTAACAGGGTCAAGATCAGCAGAGGCACCAAGCACCATAATCGGCATTGCATTAGAGTCGAATTTACGAATCTGTGGTCTGTCTATATCGTCTGGCAATCTCTTAATGATGCGGTCTATACGGTCTCTAACATCATTTGTAGCAGCATCCAGATTTGTTCCCCAGGCAAAAGAAATTCTAACGTTGCTTTTTCCTTCGCTAGAAGATGATTCTATTTCTTCAACACCAGAAACAGCAGCTATAGCTTGTTCTATAGGTCTAGTAATCAAAGTTTCAACTTCTGTAGGACTGGCATTTTCATAAGTCGCCGAAACACTAATCATAGGGAAAGTCATATCTGGCATCAAATCAACAGGTAGTTTATATAAAGAAATGAAACCAAAAATAACCACCATTAGCATTATCATTGTAACGCCAATAGGGTGTCTTACTGATTGCTTAGATAATTTCATTTTTTGGCTTCGCTCCCCTTGGCTTTTACTTCATCAGAAGGGATTCTGATTGCCATTCCATCTTCAAGCAAATGTTGTCCTAAAGTAACAACTCTACCACTTATTTCCGGATAGCTTATTTCTACTTGTTCAGAATTTCTATATCCACATTCTACAGGAACAAATTTTGCCACTTTGTTGGTTTCATCAACAATAAATACGCCTTCTTTTTCTTTACGTATAACCAAAGCTTCTATTGGTATAATAATAGTATCTTTATGGGTCCCATAAATAACTTTAGCAGTAACAAACATACCTGGTTTTAACTCAAAATCAGGATTCCTTAAATTTAGTTCAATTCTGGCTTGTCTTGACACTTCGTCAAGCATAGGAGCAATTCTAGTAACTTTTGCTGTAAAAGTGGCATTAGACAAAGCTATAGGAGAAACTTCAACATTCATTCCCTGCTTGATTTTGAAATAATCTCGTTCAACAACATCAATTGCAACAGTAAGATTTGTAATATCGATAACAGATATAATAGGAGTATTAGCTGTTATCATTGCACCTTCATCAAGAAGACGTTCAGCAACAAATCTGTCGCTTGTTCCATAACTCCAGGAAGCGTCAACTTTGGTATAGGCTAGTTTCAGCTTTGCTTGTGCTAATGAAGCTTCAGCCTGTCTAAGAGAGGATTTATTAACCATGTGTTTAGCTGAACGAGTTTTAAAATCTGCACTGGCATTTTCAACTTCTACTTCAGAAGCAACTTTCTGCTTACGCATTGTTTTTACACGTTCCAATTCTCTTTTGGAAATTTCCAGCAATTCACCACTTTCGTTATAATTGGCTTTTGCAATTTCTAATGCAGCTTCTGCCTGCTCAACAGCTAGAACGAATTCTTCATCGTCTAATTCAGCAACAATGTCACCATTTTTTATAGTATCGCCAATATCAAAATTAACTTTTTTTATACGACCAGAAACCTTAGGAGCAACCTGAAATTTTGATTTAGGTAATATAGAGCCAGTAAAAATGCCTTCATCGTTCATGTCGCCTTTAATTACGTTTCCTGTTTCAACAGCCACAACAATCTGTTTTGCACCGCCACGCATATTTCCCTTTTTATCGGTAGCATTGTTTTTCTTATAATAATCCATGCCAAACCAAACTAAGGCAGCACCAACGACAAATACAAGAATCAGTTTTTTCATTTATATCAGCTCCCAGTTTCTTTATAGACATAAGATATAAGATTTAAAGATCTAAGATATAAGAATTCTAAGAAATATTTATGATACATAATTGGAAATATGTTACAAAATCAAATTGCAACAATAAAACCAAGAGACATAGTCTCTTAAAAACCAATCACACCAATCAATCAGAACTTCTCAATATTTTTCTCCCTACGCTCTACACACTAATCTCTTTTCTCCTATCTCCATTTTCAATCTTACATCTTTTATCTTATAACTAAATAATATGTTTTTTCCATTACTAAATTATTAAGTTTAGTTAACTTATAACAAAAAAGCCCCGTGAAGAAGAGTTAACGCTTTAGAAATCTGATCTTTTGGAATAGCCATACTAATTCTAAGACCATCGTGCTGCTTTATTATTCCGCCGCATTTTTCACTTTGAGAAAGTATGCTGTCAGCCAACGCTTTATCGTAAATCAGCCCAGAACCAACAAGAGTTATAGTAGTTAAATCTGTGAAACATTCCACATTTTCGGCATTCAATTCAGCTGCTTTTTCCCAAAAATAGGTAATAGCTTCAAATGATTCTTCCCGAGTAAAACCAAAAGCTACGGAATTTTCTGTAAATTGAACGATAACGGTTTTAAACGGATAATCTTTAAGATTTCTTAATTCATCTACAGCATTTGAGCTTAACCCGTTCATACGAACATAAACAATTTTTTTGCAGCAGGTAATGCTTTTTACCAAAACAGAATCATCACCATCAGGTCCGATAACGCTACCTTCTACATTCGAAAAACTAGAACGAACATGAAGTCTTATATTAGATTCTTTAGCTAAAGAAATAGCTCTAGGATGAAGAATACCGTTTCCAAAATGAGCTAATGTAAGCATTTCGTCATAGCTAAGATGCCAGACTTTCCCAGCCGTGGGAATAATTCGAGGGTCAGCAGTGTACACACCATCTTCATCAGTGTACTTTTCGCAAACTTTTTGGCCTAATTCACGTGCCATAACCACAGCAGTCAAATCAGAGCCGCCACGACCCAGAGTTGTTAAATCTCCTTCACTGGTTATTCCTTGAAAACCTGCAACAACAGCAACTGAAGCAGGCTGTAAAAATTCTTCAAACTCTTTCTGACGACCAATTTTTGTTATGCAGTAATCGCTGCCACAATATTCAGAAAAAAGCTGAAGATTAAAAGCATTGAAAGATTTTGCTCTGATACCTAGTTCTGTTAAAGCAGAAGCCATTAAAGAAGCACTTACCATTTCACCAGTAGCCATAACATGGTCTAATTCCCGTCTGTCTGGAAATGTGGATATCTTGTGGATAAGTGCAATAAGTTCGTCGGTAGTGTCGCCCATAGCTGATATAACCACAACCATGGGGTAACCTCTTTTCGCTCTTTCAGCAATTCTAACAGCAGCATTTTTTATACGTTCCACAGAAGCTACAGAAGAACCACCAAATTTCTGTATCAATACCTGCCCGTTTTTAAACATTTCAGCCTCTGTCTATAATTCTAAAGTCTGCTTTTAAAGAAGCTAATTTGAGATTGTTCGAGATTGTTTCCACAGCTGAATTAAGCTTATTTCTAGTAATTGGGTTTGTAAAAATAACAAGTTGTTCACCCTCGGTTGTTTCATGTGAAACTTTAGGCTGATATATTTTTTCTACTTCGATGTTTGTGCGGGCAAAAACCTTAAGAAGTTCCGACAAAGTATCTGTTATATTTATAAGGTTAAATCTCAAGTAAAACCTGTTTTCAAAATCGCTTACTTTATCAATAAATTTCAGTTCTTTATTATCATGGCAGGAAGAAAAATCCAAATCCTTAACTATTCCTCTGACGATAGATTCTTGAGAAGAACCTGGGCAGGCATAAACATGCGATTGCCCATCATCTGTTTTTAAATAGATAATTTCAGAACCACCCCTTGCCTGAGCTAAAAAGTATCTGTCTGGCATAATACAAGGCTCTGAAACAACCTTAAGAGAACTACCTTCATATTCAGCAATTCCAATAAGTCTAACAGACAACCCCAGTTCTTTTGCAATATTAATATCAGTATTACTAAGATTATTAATACCTCTGCATAAGATTTTTTCTGTATCTATGAAACAGCCGAAAATTTCTGCTATTTGCAGCGCCAAACGATTAAGGCAACTAATGCCATGCAGACTAAAATTATTATTATCATAGCTATTATCCTTCCACCGAGCATCACATACAGCTTCTTCAAAACTTTTTCCTTCTTTTTCCATTATAGAAAGAACCTGCCCTGAAAAAGCATCGTTCTGTACATAAAATTTAACAGGTCTAGAGATACTGCAGTCAGATAGAATCTTTAAAAAAGGAAAAGTCCCGCCTATAGCAGCTGAATAAAAAGTTTCTTTGGAAAGATTCTTCTTGAGACGTTCCAAAGCTAACGAAGCATTACTGGTAATAACCCGTTCCGGATAATCTGAAAGAGGTCTGCCAGAAAAACAGATGCCAGTTTGAACTAATGAAAAAAATTCATCTTTATCGAAAGCCGACCACACATTGTCTGAATTTTCCCTGCCAAGCAAAGGCAATTTAAGCAAATCGCCGCGGCCCATTTTTATTAGTATTTCCTGGAACCGTTCTTTCCATGATGGTAGATTTAAAAAACCGGCACTTCTCATTTAATTCCCTTTTTAAAAACAAAGAGGCAAAACTTGTTTACTCAAATAAAACTATAGCATCACCTTTGGCAACATTATCTTCGTTGGCAACCAGGAATTTAGCTATTCTGCCAGATTTATCAGAAACTATTTCGTTTAAGTTCTTGCAGGAAGAAACCAGACAAACTACGCTTCCAGGTGAAACATAATCTCCTTCTTTCGCAAGAGGCTCAGAAGTAGGACTTTTGGCTCTGTAGAAAATGCCGTTTAACGGAGCTGTCAGAATTTTATCCGGATTATAGGAAGGTTTTTCAGAAATTGTTTCTGTCTGACTTTCTGCTGTCTGAGGATTATTTAAACCAATATGGCTTAAGAAAGACAAATCTAAAGGCATGGCTGCAGGTGTATCGTTTTTCTTTATCTTTAATCCAAAATCTTCTGTTTCAAATTCAAGTTCGCTAAGTTTATTATCTTTAGCAAATTTGACTAATTCAGAAACTTTTTCTATTATTTTATTATTGTCTGTCTTATTGGTTTTTTTCTGTGCCATTTGTTTTTCCTCTTTATTTGTGTTTGGTGATTATAAACAATTTTTTCTTAATTATCAAGAGGGAGAAAAACTTGCTTTTCAACATTTTCTAGTAGTTTTTCATTTTATATATATGTATAAAATTTTAGTATTCTTAATATTAGGTTTAGTGGAAATTGTGGATAACTATGTGTACAAATTTTCTATAGAGGTTTTTTTTAGGTGGATAATGTTGTTTAAAGTTTGTTTTTGTTTTACACCATTTAAATTTTTTATCCACATCTTTTTGTTTTTTATTCTTTTACACAATTTTTCCACAATAAGTTAACATAGTTATGCAGTTTATTATCAAAATAATAGTATATAAAAATCTTGCTTAGTTTTTATTTGTTTGCTATATTTCATAAATCTTAAATGTACATAAATTTGGCTTTTGGATGTTGTTGTTAAGCTGTTTAAGCTGAATTTGGTATAAAAATATAATAGAGGGTTATGTACAAATGTCAATAGCAATGGAATCTGTTTGGCAAAAAATTATTGAAAGGGTAAATGCCGAAAATTCAGGTTCTTCCAAAATGTTTAAAGGCTCTATCAGACCGTTCAGACTTGAAAATAACATTCTAACTCTTGTGTCTGTCAACGAATTTTGTCGAGATCTCATAAATAAACGTTATGAAAAAGATATAAAGAGAATACTTAATGAGTTTGATCCTGCTTTAAGTTATGAAATAATAGTTAAACCTGGCAAAGTAGCTAGTATTAATAAGCCTTTGCAGCCTACTTTACCTACTTTATCTGAGCCTTCTATTAATCCAGCAAACAAATCAATATCTTCCAAGTATGAATCAATGTTTAATTCAAAATATACTTTTGATTCTTTTGTAGTTGGAAAGAGCAATCAGTTTGCTTATGCTGTTTGCCAAGGTGTTACAAAAACTCCAGGTACACTTCATAACCCAGTTTTTATTTATGGCGGTGTTGGTTTAGGCAAAACTCATCTTATTCAGGCTATTGGTCATGAAATGATAAAGAATGACCCCAAAGCTAAAATCGCTTATCTTTCTTCAGAAAGTTTTACTAATGAGTTTATTGATTCTCTTAGAGATAAGAAAACTGACGATTTTAGAAAGAAATATAGGAAAATAGATTTGCTTTTGATTGACGATGTTCAGTTCTTCGCAAAGAAAGAATCAACTCAGGAAGAGTTTTTTCATACTTTTAATGAACTTTTTCAGCAGAAAAAACAGATTGTTCTTACTTCTGATACTTCTCCAGACAAAATACCTGATGTTGACGAAAGACTTGCTTCAAGATTTGCTATGGGAGTAGTTGTTGATATTCAGCCGCCTGATCTGGAAACAAGAACAGCAATTCTTATGAACTGTGCTAAAAAGTCTATGATTGCTGTTCCTGACGATGTGATTATGTATCTTGCTCAGGGAGTTACTTCTAATATTAGAGCTCTTGAAGGAGCTTTCAATACAGTATTATCTTTTGCAGGCATAATGAATAAACCTATAGATAAAGATTTGGTTGATCAGGTTCTTAAAAATATGCTTCGTGAAACTGCTGGAGGTAAAATAGGCATTAGCTGGATAATCAAGCGAGTTGCTGAATTTTACGATATAACAGAAGCAGAAATGATAGGAAAAAGACGTTCTGCTGACCTGGTTTTACCTAGACAGGTTGCGATGCGCCTCTGCCAGATACTTACTGAAGCTTCCCTTAATCAGATTGGTGAAAAATTTGGCGGTCGTGACCACACTACAGTAATGCATGCCTGCGATAAAGTTAACAAAATGATTAAAAATGATAAAAACTTTGCTGAAGAGTTTGAGCGAATAAAACGTTTCGTAGATCCTAATAAGTGATTCTAAAAAGCCGCATAGATTGCGGCTTTTTTTAATTTCCTATATAACAATTTATCAAGTATAATATTAAATATAGTAATTGTATTGGGAGAATTTTTATGTATTTGAAACATTTAGGTTTAGGCATTTTATGCTTTGTTTTTGTTAACAGCATTTCTATGGCTGCTTCACCTATGGAAAAATTTTTATCTAAGCTGGCAATTTTAGAAACAAAAGATGGACGCAGCATCAAGACTTACGAAGATGTCAATATTAATCTTAATCCTTTCCAGAAAAGAAATAAAAAATATCCTATAGTAAATATAGATAAAATACCTGAAGGTTATGTTTCAAAAGATACTGCACAAAAGTATTTTAAAGAGTTTTCACAGCATGCTGTTATAACTGATGAAGATATAACTTATGAAGATTTTATGAATGAACACTTTTCTGTTTGTGGGTTAGAAGATTTTCCAAATAATTATAGTGGAGCTAATCCTGGATCTTTTACTTTTAATTTAATTATGGATGATGCTTACAGATATGTGAGCAGCTTTAAAGAGTTTCCTCCAAATGCTGTTTCTTGCAGAGTTGACCCATCTTTGTGCGGTCAAGAATGTGCCAATAAACATCAGAATAAAAAAAATATTTATTCTGATTTCAAAAAAAATCTTTTAGCTAACTCTAAAATAGAAGATGCAGAAGAAATTAATAATCCAAGAAATAGTATAAAGATGTCATTTACAAGAAGAACTCCGCCGGCAATTACTTTCGACGAAAAGATAGCAGAATTTTATAATGATTTACCTGTATTAGGTGGGGATATCTCTTATGATCCCTGCACTTCTAATGACTGGTATTTGACACCTAACGGTATACTTATAGGGCAGTATACCCCCCCTATTTATTTTGGCAAATTTTCTTTTGGCAGATTTAAAAATTGCCCTGATGATGGTGATGATTGGCAGAATAGTGAAGAATGGTCAAATTTAGAAAATCTAGTGAAAATAGACTATACTAACAAGCCGAAAGATGTAATACCTTATTTTCGAGATGTAATCAGATTTTATGAACCGTTTGATGGTTTCGTCAGATACTCTATTTTTGTTAAAGAAGGAGAAGTTGATGGTGATTTACCAACTAATCCAGGCATTGTTGTTGAACAAAACAGACCAGATATAGGTTATGGGTATCCAACCGCTGGTGATTTAGGCGATACTTTTGATACAGCTAAAGATTGGCCAGAAAGACGCTCTTTAGGTGAAATAACAGGAAAAGGCTACAAAGATGGTTTATTAAGAATCTACGATAACGATAAACCAAATATTATAATAAGAATAACAAATGTTGAAACTGATGAACAGATGTTTTTCCCACCTTGTGTTGCTTCAAGTGAGTGTAAAATAAGTTTTTCAAGCAAATATAGGCCAATGGCTGATAAAGGTAAAACCAATCAAGACGATTATGCTTGGTTTGTAGAAAACTTAGGACCTGACTATAATCATACTGTTTTGGCTGAAATGCCTGAATTAAAACCTTATTTTACTATCTTTTCTATTGATGATGAAAGTATAAAAACAAAAGTTGAAGGCTCATACGTGGATAAATTATTGTTCAACAAAGATATTAGATTTATTAATGAAAACGTAAGAGTTGAAGATTATTATTTTTCTGATAGAGCAGAAAATGGAGAAGTTAGTTTTAACTCAGATAGTAAGAGCAAAAAACATAGGTGTTCATTTGGTAAAAAAAGAGGAACTTGTTCCAATATGACTGCTCTCTTTGAAAATACTGGTAGTTTCCGTTTTTATACAGGTGTTGAATATAAGTTAGATGTTTGGACAGATGATAATGTTAAGTGGACTAATATCGAATATCCAGAATCATTTACTGGTGGTCCAGAAATGCATTATGAAGAAGTTCGCAATCCTGGTGTTAGAATGGGAAATAATCCTTCAAGCCCAAGTCCTAATGCTTCTAATGTTCAACTTATGGTTGGAAAACCAAAATTGTTAGAAAAAGCAAAAGTGTTTGAAACAGGTATTAAAAAAGGTTTTATAAAACTTAATGTACCTGATGAAAATGAAAATTTAAATGAAGAAAAGAAAATAGATATTTCTAAACATATAAATGGTGGTATCCATTTTACTCTAAAAAAAGGAACACCGGAAAAATATGGTTTAAAGACTGTTGAAGAATTAGAAACTAATGCTTTCCCATCTATTACAGTAGTTGCTGAAGATTATGCAGGGTTAAAAAGAACTTTAACACTTTATTTTAGAGTTAATAATAGAAGTCTAGATATTAATGTTCTAGAAAATACAAAATAAGTCTTTAAGAAATCGAAAACCTGATTTTGTATGTCATTGTTTTCGATTTCTTTATTTTAGCTAAATTGAAAAAGATTTTGTTTTAGTGTATTATGTGATTTCAGTTTACAAAAAGGTTAGCAAATATACTACATTAAAAAAAATGACTTATTCTTCTAAAGCAAAATATGTTCCTGTCGGAAAGCAGCCAATATCTTTTGGTTTGGTTAAAGCTATTACAAGTATGAGAAAAGCCTGCTTTAAAGAAGACGGAAAGACAGAAAGTGATTATAAACATAGATTAGCTGCAAAAGATTTAGTCATATTAGGTCGTTTGATAAATAGTTGGAAAGATATAGTAGGAATACAGTTAGCTTCTAAAACCTGTCCTTTAAAACTTTTTAGAAACACTTTGTATTTAACAGTTTCTGATAGCCAATGGATGCAGACTTTGCTGTTTGTAAAAGCTGGTATAATACAAAAACTTGAACAAAATTTTCCCGATTTAAAAATAAAGGATATTGTTGGCAGAATCGGCAAAATACCAGCCTCTATAGAAAAACTCGTTAAAGAATCTTCATGGCCTGATTGGAAAGAAGAAGAGGTAACAGAAAAAACAGGGGTTAATAATCCTGATTTGGCAAAATCTATTGATGAATGCCAGCAAAAGCTAAGTGCCAGATTAAAAGGTTTAGAGGAAAAAGGCTATACTCTTTGCAAGATATGCAGAGCTAATGTGACTCGTTCAAAAGATGGTATCTGCGCAATGTGTGTTTTTGACCACCGCAGTGATATTATGATGAAAAGTCGCTCTTTAATAGCAGAAATGCCTTGGTTATCTTTTGAAGAAGTAAAAAAAGAACAAAAAGAGCTTACTTTATTGGAATACGATTCTATTAAGAATGAGCTTTTGAATGATACTTTAAAAATAGTAGATGAACTATATTCTGATTTAAAATTGGATTATGATGATGATACTGCAGATATAATGCGTAAGGAAATTATTCGTGGTATTATTCTTTATACTGGTTTAACCCCAGAAAAAATAGATTTGGATAAAGTGAAACCTAAGATGTTGCCGGAAAAAAAATGGCTTGAATATTTGAATTTATCTTATGACAATTAATAACGGGGCTGTTAAACATGCTAATACATATAGGTGCTAATGAATTTGTCGGAATGAATAAATGTGAACTGATGGTTAACCTTCAGACCATAGATGAAGATTCTAAAAAACGTATTTTAGCTGTTTTACCTAAATTGAGCGAAAAAGAGGAATATAAATCAGCAATTTTAACAACAGAGGGTAAATGGATTGGTTCAACTCTTTCTACAGAATCTCTCTCTCAGAGAGGAATCTGCAGTCCATTTTCTGACGCATTGTTTGTTAAATAAGATAATATTATTACTTTGTTAATAATAATTGTTTCTGCTACTATTGTTCTCTGAACTAATTTTAATAATCGAAGCAATGGTAATTATAAGTCCAATAACCATTAATACTAATGATGTAATACCCAAGCCATGTTTATGAGGCAACCAAATAAAGGCAATGATTCCATTAATTATAGCCAGAGGTAATGAAAATCCAATCATGCAGCCGATTTTTTCTATACTAAAACTAATCATTAAAAGCGAAAAACCTATTGCTAAGTAGGCAAATATTCTGACAACCCATACAATTATGGTCATTCCCAAGTCTTTTTGTTTATAAACCTCATCAAAACCAACATTTCCATATACAAATTCATAAATATTATTATATTCTGTCTTGTATGGAACAAGCTCATCACCGCTTTGCTTTGCCAATACCGTGACTTCACAGACAGGGTGTTTTGTAAAAGATATTCTCACATCACCTATATTTGGATATTTTTCATTATATTTAGATTTTTCTTTTTCAATAGTATTGATTGTATCTTTATCAAAGGAGCCTTCTAACTGCGTATTACTTTCAGGATCAACAGTATTGCTTGCATTTTCGTTCTTGATTTCTTGCTTTTTTTGAGACTTTAATCCTCTACAAGTGGCTTCAAGATAAATATTATAATAAATTTTATTATTCAATATTATTGCGCTGTCAGGCAAGTTTACTGTTGTTTCATCAATATTAATGCTTTCGGCAGATCCTAAATCCTTTAAGTCTTTTGAATTAACTTTAAAAGCACCAACTTTTACATTTTTTGGGAAAAAAGTTGAACTTAGGTGATACATTACATTTGGATTTTCATGTTCACTTACTCTGTAAAAATGGCTCGAATTTATAGTGTACTCACACCATCTTTTATCATAAGAATAAGTAGTTTCAGTTCGTTTATGTTTACCTGAACCAATTTTGTGTTTATGTTTTGTTTCTTCCCACTGATACATTTCAACCTTTCTATTTAAACTCAAACTATTATTTACTTTTTGGTTAAATGTATTATCAACAAGAGTATCTGTTGTGGTGGCATTTCCGTGAATTAAAAGTAATTTGCCTTCTTTATCTGGGTCGACAGTATCGGCAGATGCTTCAATATAATTATTCTTTGCAAACTCTTTGGTAAGATAATCTGACAATGCAAACTTTTCTGTAGCATAAAGACCAATAATAGCAATCGGCAGAAGAATGATGCCAAAAAAAGTAGCAAAGCATGAAGAAAATGAAAATCCTCGTCTTTGATAATATTTACTCATAAAACAGCAGCCTTTAAAATAGAAGTAATTTTTATATTAATATACTGAAAAAGAAAAGACAACAGTGAATAATTTTTGTCTTATTTCT
>JAFXRA010000159.1 GCA_017526725.1 Candidatus Rifleibacteriota bacterium | reverse complement strand
GTTTCAGGGAAAATTGGCTCTAGGAATGGTAAATTGGATTATACTGTTATAGGAAATCCTGTTAACTTGGCGGCTAGATTAAAAGTTCAAGCTGGAAAAGCTAAGAATACAGGTATTCTGATTTGTCCAAACTCTATCAGATTAATTCAGGGTGCAGGCCGTTTAAATTTTATTGAAAGAATGACTATTAAAGGCAGAACCAACAGAACATTCCCTCTTTATGAGCTTATTGGCCTGCGAGATATCTAGAGGCTGACTTAAAATTAGGTTTTAACTAATATTTGTTTTTGTTATAATTAAAAAACTTTAGTCTTATTTTATAATAGGTTAATTACAACAAAAAAGCTGGGCTTTAAGCCCAGCTTTTTTATTGCCGATTATTGTTTATTTTTACCAGCCTAATACATAAGCGAAAAGTAATGGAGCAACGATTGTTGCGTCAGATTCGATGATGAATCTTGGAGTTGTTGGAGAAAGCTTGCCCCAGGTAATCTTTTCGTTAGGAACAGCACCAGAATAAGAACCATAAGAAGTAGTGCAGTCAGAAATCTGGCAGAAGTAAGCCCAAAGTGGAGTGCCTTTCCAACCGAGGTCTTGTTCCATCATTGGAACACAGCAAATCGGGAAGTCGCCGGCAGTGCCGCCACCAATCTGGAAGAAACCACAGCCCTGACCGCCGCCGTTCTTTTTATACCAATCGGTTAAGAAAATCATTGTTTCAATGCCGTTCTTAATCATTGATTTAGAAGCATCAAATTCACCTTTAATGCAGTGAGCTGTGTATATATTAGCTGTAGTGCAGTCTTCCCAAGCAGGAACTAATATTGGAATATTCTTTTCGCAAGCTGCGAGAACCCAGCTATCTTTGGGGTCAATTTCATAATATTGTTTAAGAACGCCGCTTCTAAGCAAACGATACATAACTTCCCATGGGAATAATCTTTCGCCCTTAGCTTTCATGTCGTTCCAAATATCGACTAAGTGGTCTTCTAAGCGTCTGAAAGCTTCTTCTTCAGGGATACAAGTGTCTGTAACGCGGTTATAATGATTATTTAAAAGTTCCTGTTCCTGTTCAGGAGTAAGGTCACGATAATGCGGAACTCTATAATAGTGATTATGAGCAACAAGATTCATGACATCTTCTTCTAAATTGTTAGCAGAACAGCAAACTATAGAAATCTTATCTTGGCGAATCATTTCAGCAAGAGAAAGACCAAGTTCGGCAGTGCTCATTGCACCAGCCATAGCAAGCATCATCTTGCCGCCTTTATTGATATGTTCATCGTATGCTTTAGCAGCATCCATTAAAGCTGCAGAGTTAAAATGACGAAAATGATGATTAATAAACTGAGAAACAGGACCTTTGGCCATTACATTGTCTCCTCAAAAATGAAATTACTATGTACGGCATAAAAGCACCGACGCATAAGTTTATACAATTTATGTGCCTTAATGTCAAGATATATATTAGGGAATAGGGAGAAGGGAGAAGTTATTTTGAGAATATGAATAACATTAAAATAGTGAATACTCCGATTACGATACCAAAACCGTATTTTTCAGTAAATTGTTTTATATTTTTATCTCTTTCAGCTTTTAAAAATTCTTTAGAGGGTGGAATCTTTGCTTTGTTAATGTCATATTTAACGTTATCGGGAACATTTTTAATATAAGTGGTATTGCCGACTTTTTTTATGTTTTGAGCTTGATATCCATAATTCATATGGTTATAGCCACCGTTACCGTCTTCTTCTATATAATTAATACTACCATGATATTCGCAATATATTATTCCGTCTTTAGATAAGTTACCACTAATATGATATTTGCATTTATCTCTATCTACTACCTTTGATCTGTATGAAGAAGATTTAAATGGCCAATCTTGGGGTATATACTTATTTTCTTTCAAAAATGCTATATTTTCTTCTGTTAATTCATTTAGTTCTTTAAGTTCAGCCATTTCTATGGCATCTGTTAAAAAATTAATAGCTCTGCTACACCCATTTAACCCTGAATTAAGATAGCTTGTTCCGTCTCCTTTTTTATAATTAGGAATGGATAAAAAAAACAGAATAATGTTTATTAAAACTACAATAAACAATTCTTTTAAACTGATTTTTTTTCGTTTCTCCATAATTGTATTAAACCGCTAACACAATAATATACTAATCTTTCTATTCTTGAGTTTATTCTGTTTTTTGTGTTAAAATTCACCCACATTAATAATGAGGCTACTAATGAATAACAATACAACAATAGACGAAAAAAATAAAGATATAGAAACTCCAGTAGAAGAATTACCTGAATTTGAAAAGAAAAGAATAAAGAAAAAACTGATTCTTTCAAGTATAACAGTGCTATTATTGGTGTTGTTCAGTTCATGGTTTTATGTACACGGTGATTCTTTGTTTTTTAGTGATACTAGATTTCTTATGAATACGGCTTATACCATAAAAGTCTATGGAATTAGAGGCTATTTGGGTATGCAGGCGGCATTTAAAAAAATTGATGAAATTGAAAAGCAGACCTCTTTCTATAAAGAATCTTCAGGATTGTACACTTTAAATAAAACAGGAAAATATGAATATAATTTCAATAATAAATATAAAAGAGATTTATTAAGGGAAATAGCTATCCAGGCTAAGTTTATGTATGAGAATACAAATGGCTATTTTGACCCGAGTTTTGCAGTTCTTCATGAAATCTATGGTTTCCATACTCCTGAAAAAACAGGTAGATTGCCAAATGAAAAGGAACTTGCCGACACACTTTTAAAATGCGGTTATTCTAATGTTTTACATATTAATGAAAAAGATTTAACCATAGCTAGCGGCAGTATGATTGATTTTGGGGGAATAGTTGGCGGCTTTTCTGTTATTTATGCCAGAGAAATATTAAAAGCGGCTGGTTGCAAGGCTTTTCTTATTGATGATGCAGGTGATATTTGGTTTGAAGGTGAAAAACCTGATAAATCTTCATGGAAAGTTGCAGTAAGAGACCCACGGGATGGTGGTAATCTTGCAATAATTGAATCTAAAACTCCGTTGGCTATTTCTACTTCAGGCGATTACGAAAGATACGTTGTTGTAGACGGCAAAAGATACGGTCATATTATGGACCCCAAAACAGGAAAACCTGCTGCTTATTATGATTCTGTAACCGTTGTTACTCTAGATCCTATTCAGAGCGATGTTTTAAGCACTGCACTCTTTGCCATGCCACCTGATGAGGCCTACAAGTTTGCAGAAGAAAAAAATATTGCTGCTCTTTTTCTTGATAAAAACGGCAAAGTAACTGTCACTCCAAGAGGAAAGCTTTATTTCTCTAAAATAAAGGAATAGGGAGAGCCAAGCTGAGCTTGGCGTGGAAAGTAAGACGAGGCTAAAGCCTCTGTGGGACGGCAACTGACGTTGCTTGTGGGATATTGTTAGAAGAGTTGGAAGAGTCGGAAGAGTTCTTGGTTCTTTAAGTCTACACATTTGTCATAAAAAGTATAGCGTATGGGCTTTAGCCCTGAAAGCTATACGTTTATGACAATGGGTAGACTATAAAAAGGGTGTGTAGATTACCAAGTTACGGCTCTCATGGAAAGTGAGACGAGGCTAAGGCCTCTGTGAGACAGCTGATTTCAGCCTGTGGAAAATTGAATAAAGAAAGTTCTATTTGTTCTAATTGTTCGAGTAGTTCAAATTGTTGAAACTAAGTTATTTTGTAGAACAGAGCGAAACAATTCGAACCATTAGGACCTAGAACTATTCGAACAATTATAAATAATTACCACAGTGAAACGTCCCACAACGAAGCGTAACACTTGAATATAGTTAGCAGTTACCGTTAACTGGCAACAGTAAACAGATAACTGATAATTGATTTAAGAATTGTAGAGTGAAATGGATAACGAAAAATATATAGCGATAAAGAAATCCGACTGGATAATAATTCTAGTCTTGCTTCTGCTACCGCTTTTAATAAAAAACATCTTAGCCTTTGTTTCTTCGAAGGAAGTTTACTATCAAATTAAGCATTACAAGAACAATACTGAAATTATAGAAAATATTGAACCAACGAAATCAAACGAATCTTTAACTGTTCAAGGCAAAATAGGCAATATGATAATTGAATTAGACAAAGAAAAGGGGGTAAGAGTTGCTTCTTCAACATGCCCCTGTCAGGTTTGTGTGAACTGTGGTTGGACAAAAAATGAAGCATTAATATGTGTATCTAATGCAGTTGTGGTCCAACCAGTGACAGGAGCTTACAAATCATCTTCCGATAAGGTTGATGCAATTACTAAATAATTAAAGTTAACGAGGAAAATATATGGGGCAACGAGATGCTATTATTTTTTCTATTGCAATGGGTATAGCGGTTATTCTAGGGGGTATACAGTCTGATACTACTCTTAATGGCTCTTTCAGGCTTGGAAGTGATATTTCAACAGATAATCAAAAGGTTTGTTTTAAAAATATTCGCACTATTACTAGCGCAATTGAAAATTATAATATGGACGTCCGAGAAATGATTAAGTCTTTTGACAAAGAAGTGAAAGAAATGTTGATAGATAAAAAATATTTAAGTCCGAGAATGTCGCTTCCTACGGAAAGTTGTGAATATGCTTCTGAAGGAGATTTGTCGAATGATGGTATCCTTTATTGTAAATTTCATGGAGATATAGATAATAAGCTTAACCTTTGGAATAGGAGTAAAGCCAAGGCAGATTCTCGAAAACATACTAATTGGTCTTTGATTGCATTTTGTGTTTCTATAGGGTTCTATCTTTTTATTAATATTGGAGCTTGGTTTTTGGGATTATTTTTGGGCTCTAAAGTAAAGAAAACTAATAATTAGCTGGCTGATTTAAAATGGTAAGTGAACAGGAAGTGACTTCAAAGCTTGAAAGCAAAAACAGGATCAGGCAGATAACTCTGATTGCTATTCTAACAGCCTGTGCTGCAGCTTTGCAGATGCTTGAATCGCCTCTTCCCAGAATATTACCCTGGTTAAAAATCGGCTTGGCAAACGTTATTACCCTTTATGCCATTATTCGTATCAATTCTTTTGCGGGAATAGGAATTGCAGCTTTGCGAACCTGTATTGCTGCTTTTGTCTTAGGAAGTTTTTTATCGCCAGTTCATATTATTTCTTTTGCTGGTGCTGTTGCCGCCGCCGTTATAATGGCTATTATTTTTCATTACTTGCCAAAATCATCTATTTGCATTATTAGTATATTGGGTGCAATTGCAAGTAATATTTCACAGCTTTTGACTGTTCAGATATTGTTTGCATCCAATCTGACTATTTGGTTCCATTTGGCAATAATAGTATGGGTTGGTGTTCCAACAGGTTTAATTGTTGGAAAGATAACTTATGAATTACTTAGGAGAACATAATGACTGCTGCATTACCAAAGTTATATTTAGCCTCTAAGTCACCGCGTCGTCACGAAATTTTGCATGGTTTGCATGTTCCTTTCAAATATATAGAATCGCCATATGAAGAAAAGATTTCTGATGTAGAAAATCTTGTTCCAGAGGAAAAATCAGCAAAATTAGCTAGTTTGAAAGCCATGTATGCATCACATTCTTTGGAATCAGGCCTTGTAATAGGGGCAGATACAATAGTTGTTGATGGCTCAGAAATTTTAGGCAAACCAAAAGATCGAAATGATGCAAAGAGAATGCTTAAAGAACTTTCCGGAAAGAAACACCGCGTAATTTCCGGTATTGCTTTGGTTGATGTCCAACAACAGAAGATTTATTCACATTCTGAGATAACTTATGTTTATTTCAGAAAATTAACAGAAAAAGATATTGAAACCTACCTTAATACTAAGGAACCTTACGATAAAGCCGGTGCTTACGGCATTCAGGGGCATGCAGCATTGTTTGTTGAAAAAATCGAAGGCTGCTATTTCAACGTTGTTGGCTTCCCTGTTGTAGCTTTTGATAACATTATGAAAGAAGCCGGCTATGATTTGATAGATTTTATGAAGTTAGAGGAAAAAGCCTGATGAAAATTGCAGTTTATGCTGGTTCTTTTGACCCTATCACAAATGGACATCTTGATATTTTAAAGCGTGCTGCCAGTTTGTTTGATCATGTTATTGTAGGGGTTTTGAACAATAATGAGAAAAATGGTCTCTTCACTCCAGAAGAACGCGTTGATATGATAAATGATGCTACTCATGACTTAGAAAACGTGAGAGTAATGCATTTCAACGGACTTTTGGTAGATTTCTGCGATAAAGTCGGGGCAAAAGCGATAATTAGAGGTCTGAGAGCTATTTCAGACTATGAATATGAAGTTAGAATGTTTGCTGCGAATTATCATCTAAATCCAAATGTTGAAACAGTTTTTTTGATGTCGCAGCCAAAATATTCTTTTTTAAGTTCCAGTGTTGTAAAGGAAATAGCTTATTATGGCGGAAATATTAGCGAAATGGTACCGCCAAATGTAGCCAAAGAAGTTAGAAAGCGTGTTAATAAGAGATAAGAGCAAAGAGTAGAGAGCATAGGGTGGAAGGGCTGCTCTAAAGCTTCCCCTTGAGGGGAAGTGGCTTGCTTGCAAGCCGAAAGGGTGACCGAACCAGAGTAAACTCTCTTTAGCGATAGAGTATGAAGTTGTCAAT
>JAFXRA010000158.1 GCA_017526725.1 Candidatus Rifleibacteriota bacterium | reverse complement strand
CGGTTCTTTTATAAAAGAACCGTTTTTTTATTGTTTTAAACTTTTATATGGTAGCGTCTTCCAGACGCCTTAGTTATTGTCATCTAATCTGTGGGTATCTACGATACCCACGGTTATTTAATGTAGTGCCCTCCGGAGGCTGTCCGAAAACTAATTTTTTAGTCCAAATTAGATTGTCTAATTGCCTACTCATTTGTCATAAAAAGTATAGCGTATGGGCTTTAGCCCTGAAAGCTATACGTTTATGACAATGGGTAGGCTACAAACAAATAAAAACTGATTTTTCATCAAATTTCTAGTTTTCTGACAACCTCCTCAAGGAGGGGCCTTAGGAAAGTTCTTAATTTTCAGCTTATTAAATCTTAGTGCCGCAGTATGGGCAGCCTTTCCAGCCTGATTCAAGCTGTTTGCCGCAGATTCGGCAGGTTGCAGCCTTTAATTGTTCCAAACAGAAAGGACAGAAAGTAAAATCCTTTCCAACAGATTTACCGCAATGAGAGCAGGTTATCGTATTGGTTTTAGCCAAGTGAGCCGGAACAGAAGGCATATTTGCCAAATCAGAATCCTTGTCGCCTATCTGCCCCAAAGCAATAATTGCAGCAGTTCTGACTTCTTCTGATTCATCACCAAGCATGCTCATTAACGGAGCTAAAGCGCGTTTATCGCCAAGATTGCCTAAAGCCTGGCAAGAAGCAGAACGAACAGAACTTTGAGTATCCTGCAGACATTTGACTATTTCATCAAAAATCTTAGGTTCCTGAGACTGCCCCAAAAGTTTTACTGACCAATATCTAGCATCAACATTCTGGTCTTTTGCAGCAGAAATAAGTTCATCAGATGCTCCGAGTCCCTGAACCCAGATAGCATCTGCAGCAGCTTTACGAATTACCCATGATTTATGAGCTAAGTAACTTACAAGCAGTCTATGAGCTTCTGGAGTTTCAATCATAGCCAATGCCTTGATTGCTTCAACTTTTGATTCAATAGGTGAAGTTTCTACTATATGAGCAAACTTCGAGGCCATATCAGCAGTAGGATTCTGAGCCAAAAGTTTTATTATCCAGAAACGTGCTTCATCAGAACAAGAATCTAAGGCTTCAGCAACAGCCTGTTCGTTGCAGTCATATATTTCTTCAAGACTGTCGAATGCTGCTTTTCTTACTGGCCAGGCCTGTTCCCCTAGCAGCGGCAGCAAAGCAGTAACCATACGAGGGTCTTTTATATTCTGAGCAGCTCTAATCGCCGCTATTCTAATTTTCTGATTAGGATGCTTGAAAACCTTGACTAAGTATTGAACAGCTTCGCTTCCCATATGGCTAAGAGTCTGAACCATCCAATAATCAACATCTTCTTCATTATCAGGAACTAAGGCCATAAGCTTATTAAGACTACTTGCTCCCAGTTTGCCTAATGCAAAAGAAGCTCCCTGTCTTACATGCCAACTATCGCCAGAAAGAGCTTTAACCAAATATGGCAAGGCCTCATCTTTATACGAAAGCAAAGCTTTGCTTATATCTGAAAGAACGTCATTATTCTTGCTTTCCAAAGCCCCCACAAGAATAGGCAGGGCTTGTTCTGGAGAAAAATTTTTGATTTCTGTCAAAGCAAGTTTTCTAAGTTCAGCCTTTTCACTTACTAACTCACGGCGAAGGCGATTTAATTCAATATTAGTCATGGTTTTTCCTTAAAACATCATTGGCATTACAACGTATTTGAATTCACTATCTAGATTACCTGGTCTGAAAAGACCTGGATAATTGGCGGTGGTCATTTCAATAATTACTTCTTCATCATCAAGAACATTTATGAAATCACCAATGAACTTTGCGTTAAAACCGATACTAATCGGTTCACCATTCAATTCAGACGGAACAAATGATTCTGCTTTGCCTTGTTCTTTTGCATCAGCCCAGATTCTGGTTTCATTAGCGCTGATATCAAAATGAATAAGGTTATTGCTGTTTCTAGAAATAGGATTAACAGCTTTTAAGCTTTGAGCCAAAGCTTTTCTATTAACCTTCATGCTTCTGGTAGCTTCTTTGGGCAGAACTCTGTTGTAATCTGGGAATCTGCCTTCAACAAGTCTTGTAATCAACTGGAACTTTTCTGAACTGAAAAGAAGCTGGTCTTTATACAGACCAAACTTAATTGTTTCATTGCTTTCAAGCAGTTTCTGAAGTTCAGGGATAGCTCTTGATGGAACAATAAACATCTGCTTCATTGTTTCAGGAATTACAAAGTCTCTGACAGAAGTAACAGCCAGACGCTTATTGTCTGTAGAAGCCATCATTGCCTTTTCGCCGTTGCTAAAGTCAATACAGATACTTTTTTGAACCGGATTTCCTTCTTCTGAACTCATCGCTACAGAAGCTTCTTTTAATGCGCGTGCCAAGCCTTCGCACTTTGTTTCATAAAGTGTGGTGTCTTCGCCGCCTAAAACAGGAACTGGCGGAAATTCTTCGGTTCCCTGAATCTGAATATTGAATTTGCTGCGTCCGCAGCTAAGTTCCATTTCGCCTCTTTCTTCATTCAAGAGTTCAAAAGCAACAACATCAGTATTTTCTGCAGTAATGCTGCCGAGTATTTCCTGAATGAGTTTGGCTGGAATGGTAAAATGGCCGCCAGCTTCTATATTAGCTTCTATAGAAGAAATCAACATAATTTCTTCATCAGTACCAACTAATCTGATCTTTCCTTCAGAAGCAGTAACAAGAAGATTTGCCAGTATAGGCTTAGCGCCTTTAACGGCAACAGCCTTGCTGACAGTATTAACAGCGTCTGTCAGTTTTTTAAATTCAACAAAGAACTTCATCATGCTAATTTTTCCTTTGCAATAGCCAAATTAATCTTAACACCGTTTATATCCCATTCGGCTGGTTTGCTAAGATTTGCGTCAATACCTTCACCCAATTTCAAGGTCAAAGTTTCTTTTTTAACGTATTCGCCAAACATTTCAACAGCCTTTTCGAAATCTGCCTTCTTGTCGGCATCAACTACTTCATAACCAACTCTGATTCTGTCAACAACTTCAAAGCCAAGGTCTTTGCGCATGAACTGAATCTTGTTAACCATTTCACGGGCATAACCTTCCAAGATCAAATCATGAGTCAAGGTCTTGAGAAGAGCAATGCTGAGCTTGCCTTCAGACTGAACAGCATATTCTTCAGAAGCTTCTGCCTGAAGAACGATATCTTCGGCTTTAAGAGTTACGGGCTTATCATCAATAGTTATTTCATAGCCGCCGTTTTCAAGCTGTGACTTAACTTCGTTGCCATTAGCCTGTTCAAGATGAGCCTTAATCTTAGGCATCAAGCTCTTGTAAGGGCCTTTTCCGATATTCTTAAAGTTGGGTTTGGCAATATAACGCATTAAGCTTGAAGAATCTGTAACCGGAGTTACTTTCTTAACGTTAAGCTCTTCACCAATCAGGTGTTCCATTATTTCAAGAGTATGGCGTTCAAAATCATCAGCTACAACAACTTTAATTTCAGCAAGAGGCTGTCTGACTTTGAGATTTGCTTCATTACGAGCTGCACGGCCAAGAACTACGACATTCATAATGAATTCCATACGGCGTTCAAGTTCTTCATTGATTAATTCTGCTTTTCCTTCTGGGTAGTCACAGAGATGAACGCTTTCAGGTGCCTTAGGATCTACGTGGCAAACAAGGTTGCGGTAAATGTCTTCAGCTATGAATGGTGTAAATGGAGCAGTAAGTTTTGCTATTCCAACGAGAATTTCATAAAGAGTCAAGAATGCTGCTTCTGAATCTGGTGTGTTGCAGTTATAGAAACGTCTTCTGCATCTTCTTACATACCAGTTGGAAAGGTCGTCTACAAGCTTTTCAAGCTTTTCGGTGGCCCATACGATTTCGTATTTGTCGAGTGCTTTCTTAACTTCTTCTGTAGCATGATTGAAGCGAGAAATTATCCATCGGTCTATTTCGGGTCTGTCAGCTATTGCAATATTGTGTTCGCTCGGCTTGAAGTTTTCAATATTTGCATAAAGAGTGAAGAATGAGTAAACATTCTGTAATGTTCCCAAATACTTCTTCTGAGCATCAGAAATAGCTTCTTCGTAGAAACGGCGAGTATTCCAAGGAGCTGTGCCTGAATACAAAGCCCATCTAACAGCATCAGCACCGTATTTATCGAAGAGGAACATACAGTCTAATACATTACCTTTAGACTTGCTCATCTTGATGCCGTTCTTATCGCAGATTAGACCAAGAACAGTAACGCTCTTGTATGGTGAAACCTTATGAATGAATGTGCTTGTTACCAATAAGCTGTAGAACCAGCCTCTGGTCTGGTCAACTGCTTCACATATCCAGTCAGCAGGGAATTCGCTTTCGAATATTTCTTTATTTTCAAAAGGATAGTGCCACTGAGCTGTATGCATTGCGCCTGAATCGAACCAGCAGTCGATAACTTCCGGAACACGTTTCATCTTGCCGCCGCACTTCGGGCAGTTAAGAAGAACATCATCAACGTAAGGGCGATGAAGTTCTATATTGTCGGGGCAGTTATCGCTCATTTCCTTGAGGTTCTTGATACTGTCTACACAGTGATGATGACCACAGTCTTTGCAGACCCATATTGGAAGAGGAGTTCCCCAATATCTGTCACGGGAAATAGCCCAGTCAATCATATTTTCGAGGAAGTTCAAGAAACGACCTTCTTTGATATGATCAGGATACCAAGTAACAGTATCGTTGTTCTTTATAACAGCATCTTTGAAAGCTGTTGCTCTGATGAACCAGCTGTGTCTTGCATAATAAAGAAGTGGGCTATTGCAGCGCCAGCAGAATGGATATGTGTGCTTGATTTTAGCAGTCTTAAAGAGTTTACCGTTTTCCTTCAAAAGTTTAATGATGTCTGGATCGGCTTTCTTAACAAATACACCCTTGAATGGTGTGATTTCATCTTTAAAACAACCGTCTAAGCCAACTGGCTGAAGAACCGGAAGATTGTTTTCCTTACCAACTCTGGAGTCGTCTTCCCCAAAAGCTGGAGCTATGTGAACAATACCAGAACCGTCTTCAGTAGAAACGAAATCACCGGCAATTACAAAGTGAGCTTTTTTGTCTACTTTTGCATAGGTGAAAAGCTGGTGATAGTCGATGCCGAGAAGGTCAGCACCCTTCATTTCTTCAACTATTTCGTAGGGTTCTTCGCCCAAAACGCTTAGACGAGCCTTGGCAAGAATTAGGAATTCATCACCACGTTTTACTTTGACGTAGTCGATGTCTTTGCCTACTGCAAGAGCAACGTTAGCAAACAAAGTCCAAGGTGTGGTTGTCCAAACCAGGAAGTAAGTGTTTTCCTGATTCTTGATTGCAAATCTTACGAATACAGATGGATCTTCAACTTCTTTGTAGCCCTGAGCTACTTCATGAGAAGAAAGAGCGGTGCCGCAGCGCGGGCAGTAAGGAACAACCTTGTGGCCTTCATAAAGCATATCGTCTTTCCAGAACTGGGCCAGCATCCACCATACAGTTTCGATGTAATTGTTGGTGCAGGTAATATATGGGTCATCCAGGTCCAGCCAAAAACCGCCTCTCAAAGCCATTTTGCGCCAAGCACCTTCATATTTGAAAACGCTTTCACGGCATTTTTTTATGAAAGGTTCGATACCGTATTTTTCAATACCAGTCTTGCTTTCAAGACCAAGCATTTTTTCAACTTCAAGTTCTACTGGAAGTCCGTGAGTATCCCAGCCAGCTTTTCTATTTACTTGGAAACCGCGCATAGTTTTATAACGTGGAATCAAGTCTTTCATAGCCTTTGTCAAAACGTGACCAGGATGCGGAACCCCATTAGCAGTAGGGGGGCCGTCAAAAAATACGAACTTAGGAGCGCCTTCCCTCAGCTTTATAGACTTTTTGAAGGTATCGTCCTGTTTCCAAAACTCAAGGATTTCTTCCTCGCGTTTAGGTGAAACATTGTTTTCAGGTTTGTCGTAAAGCATTTTCTATATCCTTAATATATTTTTATAAGCTATAAGCCTTAATTTTCAAGCTTGAAGCTAATTTTTTCCACATGCAATATACCCCAAATTGCTTTTCTTATCAAGTAGAGAAGTTTGCCCTGTATCAACTAAAGATGAAAGAAGAAAAATGGAAGACAATCTATTATAAATGAATAGTCTTTTCTTTTTAAGAAGTGATATAATGTTTCTTAATTGTATCTTCGGAGCTTTTTTGCTTGAAAAGTTTTAAAATTAATATTCACCGTCGAATGCGTATATTACTGCTTTCGACTACTTTAATATCTTTCTTCGCATTTAGTTTAATTTCTTTTCCAAATATGATGAAAGTTTACGACAAAAGTATTTCAAAATGCGAAAGTATGGGTGAATCTATTGCTGAGTTTATTGAGAATTTAGCTGTTAAACAAGCAAAATCACGTCTTTCTGAACTTGCCTTTGAAAAATCCAAGCGAATAGAACTAGGAATGAGCAAAGTAAAGTATAATGCTGAATCTATAGCTCTTCAGATGCATCAGATTTTATCCAATCCTGAAAAATATAAACCTATAAATATTCCAAATCATAACGACAAACCTATTTATAGTGGTGAAGCCTATATTCACTATGCTCCAGAAGTTTTAAAAAAAGGATTAACAGAAGAGCTTAAACATGAAGTAAGCATCAATTCCAATATAGCTGACATATTAAGCATTATTGCTTCTTCCTATAAAGGTCATCAAACATCATCGTATATAGGTTCAAAAAATGGATATCTAATTTGTATTGATACTCTGCCAAATCCAAACGATACAATTTTTTTCACAGAGGAATTCAACGAATCTTATGACCCAAGAGAACGCCCTTGGTATAAAGCTACTAAAGAAGCTAAAAAAACCATAGTTACCGATTATTATTTATCTTCTGACGGTAATCTTTCTGTTGATTGTGCTAGTCCTTTTTACGATGCAGAAGGAAATTTTGCAGGGGTTGCAGCCGTAGGTTCAAGCTTAGAATCGCTTTTTCAACAAGTAACAGACGATAAATACGGAGACACAAACATAAGCTTCACTATAAGCAATAATGGTGAAATAGTGCTTTCTTCAACAAATACCGGAACATTAGCTGTTTCTCAAGACCACAAGGATCTTAGAAAAGTTCAAGAAAGCAGTCTTGCTAAAGAAATAATTAAAATGACAAATGGAGAAAGCGATGTAGCTCTTGTGGAAGTTGACGGCAAGAAATACTATCTAGCCTATTCCCCGATGCCGACAATTGGTTGGAGTTATGGAACCCTGATAGAAAGAGATGAAGTAATAAAACCCGCAAATATAGCAAAAGATAAAATTATTACTCAATCTCTATCATTTATTACTGCTTTGAAATCCTTTTTCCAGCAGCATAGAAAGCAAATTATAATATCTCTTATAATAATAATAGCACTGTTATTTTTGGTAAGCATCATATTTTCAAAAAGCTTTGTCAGACCCATTCTTGTTCTAACAAACGGCGTTAAAGAAATAGCTAAGGGCAATCTTGATAAGAAGCTGGAAATAAAAACCGGCGATGAGATTGAACTGCTTTCTGACAGCGTAAACAATATGACCAGCGAATTAAAACTCTATATGGAAAACCTTTCTAAGGTAACAGCTGATAAAGAAAGAATCGCAACAGAATTAAATGTCGCTAAGAACATTCAGGCTGGAATGTTGCCAAGTGTTTCTCCAGGTTTTTCCGACAATAAAAAATTTGATTTGGCTGCTCTTATGAAACCGGCAAAAGAAGTCGGCGGAGACTTCTATGATTTTTATATGCTTGATGAAAATCATCTGGTTCTTACAGTAGCAGATGTTTCTGGCAAAGGAGTCGGAGCTGCTCTATTTATGGTTATCTCAAAAACCATTTTAAAGAATTTAACAACGATGGCTTCTTCTGTCTATTCTGAAGGCAATAAACCAGATTTGGGTTTAATAATGGAACAAACCAATCAACAGTTGTATGCAAACAATGAAGAACATATGTTTGTGACAGTTTTCTTTGGTATTCTAGATTTAAAAACAGGTGAATTTACCTATATTAATGCTGGTCATAATCCTCCATTGGTTCGTCATCAAAATGAAGAAGATTTTTCTTTTGTTCGCAATGAAAAAAAGAACCGCATAATCGGAGTTTCTAAAACATCAAAGTATCAAGAACATCATTTAATGCTATCAGCTGGCGATATGTTATTCTTATATACAGACGGTATTACAGAAGCTATGAATGAACAGCGTGAATTATTCAGCGACAAACGCTTAAATTTAGCTTTAAATACTATAAAAAAAGAAAGCAATGCAGATGAAATGCTTGAAAGAGTATATGAGTCTGTAAAACAGCATGTTGGCAATGCTGAACAGTCTGATGATATGACAATGCTTGGATTAGTTTATAAGATGTAAGATATTTGGAGAGTGCAATTTTGTTTAACTTTAAAATGAATATTTTTAGACGAACGCTGCTTTTGTCGCTTTCGACAGCATTAATATCGTTTATTGCGCTAGGTATTATTTCATTTTTTAATATGGACAATTTGTTTGACAAATCTTTGGCAAACGGGAAAAAAGTTAAAGAACTAATGACTGGTTTTACTGAAAATTTTGCGGTTAAACAAGCCAAAGAACGTTTAACTTCACTTGCATTTGAAAGATCTAAACGTATAGAACAGGGCTTAGGCAAACTAAAAAAAGATGCTGAGTCAATAGCCTTACAGATGCATCAGATTCTTTCTCACCCGGATAATTACCAGGAAATAGACATTCCAAATGTAAAAGAAAAAACAGTTTATAACGGTGAACCATATATTTATTTTCCTCCAGAAGTTGAAAAAGCAGGCATTTCAGATGAACTAAGGCATGAAGCTCGTTTATCTTCAAACATTATTGACGTGTTAAGTCTTGTATCTCGTGCTTTTGATGGTTATAGAGCAACATCCTATATTGGCTCTAAAAATGGTTTTCTAATACTCATTGAAACTTCGCTGAATAAAGATGATAAAGTGACTTTTACCCAGGATTACGACCCCAGAAAACGTATTTGGTATAAAGATGCTGAAAAAGCTCAAAAAACTATTTTTACAGAAGTTTATATGTCTATGCAGAATTATCCTGCAATATCCTGTGCAGCTCCTTATTTTGACAAGGAAGGGAAAATTGCGGGAGTTGCTGCTGTTGATGCTAATCTGGAGTCCTTATATGAACTAATAACAGAAGACCGCCTGGGAGATACAAGCATTAACTTTACCATGAATGATAAGGGCGAAATAATTATTTCATCTACCAAGTCAGGAACTTTTGCTGTTTCCAAAGATAAAAAAGACGTTAGAAAAGATTCCGAAAAAGATTTTGCAAAAGAAGCTGTTAACATGGTAGCCGGAAAAAGTAATGTGGTTCTTCTGAATGTTGAAGGTAAGGACTATTACTTAGCTTATTCACCCCTGCCATCTGTAGGATGGAGCTTCGGAACTCTGATTGAAAGAGAAGAAGTTATTAAGCCTGCCAATAATGCCAAAGACATGATCAACAGAATAACAAAGGATATGATGTCCTCGATAGAATCTTTATTCTCACAGCATATTCGATATATTATAATTACTTTTTTACTAATTCTAGTCTGGTTATTCTGTATAAGTGTCAAGGATTCTAAAAAATTCGCAACTCCTATTGTTGAGCTAACTAATGGAGTTAAAGAAATAGCTAAAGGCAAGCTCGACACAAGACTTGACATCAAGTCAGGTGATGAAATAGAAATTCTTGCCAACAGCGTAAACAATATGACTAGCGAATTAAAGCTATATATGGAAAATCTTTCTAAGGTAACTGCTGACAAAGAAAGAATTGCAACAGAATTGAATGTTGCAAAAAATATTCAGGCTGGAATGTTGCCAAGTGTTGAACCTGATTTTTCCAATAAAAAAGAATTTGATTTGGCTGCTGTTATGATTCCTGCAAAAGAAGTAGGCGGAGATTTTTATGATTTCTACATGCTGGATGAAAATCATCTGGCTCTTACTGTAGCAGATGTTTCCGGCAAGGGAGTCGGAGCAGCTCTGTTTATGGTCATATCTAAGACTATATTAAAGAATCTGACAATGATGGCTTCTTCTGTATATTCTAAAGGCGACAAACCTGACTTAGCATCAATAATGGAACAAGCAAACCAGCAACTCTATGAAAACAATGACCAACGTATGTTTGTAACTGTATTTTATGGAATTATAGATTTAAGAACAGGCGAGTTCAACTATATTAATGCAGGGCACAATCCACCTTTGGTATATCACAAAAACAAAGAAGAATTCTCTTATATTCGAAACGAAAAAAAGAACCGTATAATCGGAGTTTCCAAAACCTCAAAATATCAAGTACAGACATTGACTCTCCTGCCAGAAGACAGGCTATTCCTCTATACAGACGGTGTTACTGAAGCCATGAACGAACAGCGTGAATTATTCAATGATAAACGTCTAAATTCAGCTTTAAATACAATAAAAAAAGAAAGCAATGCCAAAGAAATGCTAAAAGCAGTATATGAAGCAGTAAAACAGCATGTCGGCAATGCTGAACAATCTGATGATATGACTATGCTTGGTCTGATTTACAAAAAATAACGCTCTTTTAAAGAGGGAAGTCATTCTCAGATGCTTTCCTCATTTCTAACTTCTCTTCCAGAGGTTGTCCGAAAACTAATTTTTAAGTCCAGATTAGATTGTGCTAATTAACTACACATTTGTCATAAAAAGTATAGCGTATGGGCTTTAGCCCTGAAAGAATCACGTTTATGACAATGGATAGGCTATAAACAATTAAAGATTGATTTTTCATCAAATTTCTAGTTTTCGTCCAGGCATTTATAGACTTCGTATTTTTCAAAAATATCCACAAGTTCTTTGTTCAAAGCATTATTATTTGCTTCTGCCCTTAGTATGTCTAATGTCTTTTTTAAAGGCAAAGCAGGCTTGTATGGTCTATCCTGGGCCGTCAGAGCATCAAATATATCTGCAATACCCATCATCTGTGATTCTATAGGAATATCCTTTTCAACAGAATGCATCGGATACCCTTTTCCATTTAATTTTTCATGATGAGCATAAGCTATCTCTGGAACCCTGGCCAGGTCTTTTCCCCAAGGAATTGTGGAAAGAAAGTTATAGGAAAATTTTACATGAGATTCTATTTCTAATCTTTCCTGTTCTGTCAAAGAACCTCGTTTTACAGATAATGCCGTTGCTTCTCTTTCGGTCAAATAAGGTGTTTTGTTACCATCTCTATCGGTATATTCAGATTTTGCCAAATCTGAAATTTTGTCTGAACAGCCTTCTTCCAAAACCTTTGGTTCGTTTGATTTAATCAACATATTAATATCATCTTCTATTTCTTTTATCTGTTTATTGAAATCTTCTTCCATTTCCTGTTTAACAGACAAAAACTTTTCATAACCATTCTCAGAAATATAATCGAAACATTTTTTGTAAAAATCTGCTTCTATTGATTTTTTTATGAATTTATAGCGGGCAACAAGATTATCTAATTCATAAGGAAACAGCTTTTTGCTTTTGGTAAGCACTTCATCGCTTACGCTGACTTTACCGAAATCGTGAAGCAAAGAAGCGTATCTTATCTGCAATAGTTCCTTTTCATTGAAATAAAGGTCTGCAAAAGTTCCTTCATGAATATCATTAATTGTTTTTGCTAAAGCGACTGTTAATTCTGCAACTCTTTCTGAATGACCCTGAGTACAGGGGTCTTTTGATTCTATAGCGACGTTTGAAGCTTTTACAAAGCCTTCAAAAGTTCTTCTTAAATCATATAAGAGTCTTGCATTTTCTAATGCTACGGCAGCCTGTGAAGCTAAATTATTCAAAAGATCAGCATCTTCATTGCTGAATGGAATAATATTTTCTTCTTCAAGTTTTATTCCTTTTTTACAACTTTCATAATCTTTTCTTTTATTCATCAACTGAATAACGCCGACTATCTCTCCGTTTTTATTATACATAGGAGCAGTTATCATAGATTTGGTGCGATATCCAGAAGATTTATCAAAGTCCTGATTGAAAGTAAAAGGGAAAAACGGAGGAACATAGTAAACATCTAATAGATTTAATGTGTGACCTGTTTTTGCTGTATAGCCGCTTATTGATTTATCATTTATTTCCAACAAAATATCTTTTTCACCGGACCAGTCTGTTGAAATATTTTGTGTAAAAACAAATCGCAGCTTATTTTCGCCTTCTTTTAAATAGAGACTGCCTGCATCGGCTTTAACCAAGTGTCTAGTCTTTGTAAGTATGAAATTTAATAAATTTCCTATATTTTTTTGAGTAGTTAAAGCAATGGCAACATTATTAAGAACAATTATCTTTTTCTGGACTTTTTCCAGCTCTGTTTTTAAATCAATTTCAGGTTTATAAACACAATCATTTGATTTAGCTTTTAATATCGATTCAATGATTTTTTCTCTGCTACAGGGAAGCTTTATATAAGTAAAATAATGATGTTCAAAAATAGCATTTAAGTATTCCTGGCTGTATCTTTCACCAATTGCAACAATAGGATTGGTCTTATGTTTTCTTTTAAGAATTTCCAGCAAATCAACTACATTGTCTTCAAAAACAGAAAAATACAAGCAAATAACATCGTTTTCTTTTATACTATTATCAACTAAGGTCTTTATATCGCTGTATTTTTTGGCTTTTATAGATTCATCATCAAAAATAGAATTGTAGAATTCATCTTCAGGGAAACGATAAGCATATATTTCACTTGTACTAGACATTTTTACTCCGAACATCCATTAAACATTTTTATTATTATAAAGTTTACGGTAAGCGAGGGTTAGCTGAGCGCAAGCCTTAAAATCTTTACAGAGTGCTCTAACCCCGCAACCCAATGATAAGCCTCTTCCAGAGTCTCACCAATAGAAAAGACACCATGCCCTTTAACAATCACAATCTTTGAAGTTTTAAGCGCAGGTATAACTAATTCAGCAACTTCATCAGAGGCTATAGCATTTTGTGCTTCTATAACAGGAATACCCTCAGCAAAATAATAAAGCCCTTCAGCATCAATAAGCATTAATCTGTCGTTTTCTATATGTCTGCCGTTGAGTGATTCAGCCACGACATGAGGAGAATGAGCATGAACAATAGATTTCGCATTAGTATTAAGATAAATAGAGCGATGAACAGGCAATTCTCTAGAGGCTTTCAAAGTCTGATAATCGTCATAACCAATAGAAGTAGTTATTAGATCAGGATGATCAATATGATGTAACATGCAGCCTGTGCGGGTAATAATCATTTTTTCGTCATCAAGACGAATACTTAAATTGCCTGAATGTGAATTGTTCAAACCAGCAATAAACAAATCGGTGCCAACCTGCCTGAATTCATTTAAAAACATTACTTTAACCCCAATACTTGAGGTATTGTTTCAGCATATATTGGTTCAATAATGCCTTTATCAGTAATAATACCCGTGATTAGTTCCGGCGGAGTCACATCAAAAGCCGGGTTATAGACCTTAACACCTATAGGTGCCACCTGAACACCGCCAAACTTAGTGATTTCTTCAGGATTACGTTGTTCAATAACTATTTCATCATCATACTTTATGCTCATATCAAAAGTGCTTGTTGGTGCAGCAACATAGAAAGGAACACCGTTATATTTGCACAAAACAGCTAATGAGTATGTGCCTATTTTGTTTGCCACAAAACCTTTTGCGGTAATTCTGTCCGCTCCGACAACAACACCCTGAACCAGATCATTTTTAATGAGTCCGCCAGCCATATTGTCAGCGATTACAGTAACATCAAAACCGTCTTTCATAAGTTCCCAAGCGGTTAATCTTGCACCTTGAAGCAAAGGTCTGGTTTCATCGGCAATAATTCTAATATTCTTACCAGCTTCTTTTGCAGCACGGAAAACACCTAAGGCTGTTCCATAACCAGCGGTAGCAAGTGCGCCTGCATTGCAGTGTGTAAGCCAGGTTTCGCTATCACCAATCAATTCCTGACCATATTTGCCTATTGCACGGCACATAGCTAAATCTTCTTCATAAATAGCGTTGGCTTCTGACAAAGCCTTTTCTGCAGCTTTATCCAAGTCGCCTGTGTGAAGATTCAAAATAGCATTTCTTACTCTGTTTACAGCATAAAATAAGTTAACAGCAGTTGGTCTGGTGCCTGTCAGCAAATCGCATATCTGTTCCAGCAGTTCTTCTAATTGCAGCTTTTTTTCTCTATTTTTGGGGTTAACTAAGCCAAGATAAACCCCATAAGCAGCAGTAACACCTATTGCTGGTGCACCTCTAACCTGCATACCAATAATATTCTTTGCAACATCAGTTTCGGTTCGGCATTTTATGATTACTTCCTGTATAGGTAAAAGAGTCTGGTCAATTAGTTCCAAACAATTTTCTTCTTTATTGTAAAAAACAGTTTTTATCATATGTGCCCCCAAATTTTTTAAGCTATAAGCTATAAGCAGTAAGCTTCAAGCCTTAAACTTTAAGCATGTTATTTATAGCTTTTTTGACAGAATAAACAAAATCATTGATAAAATCAAGCGTCAGAAAACTTGATAAAAATAAAACCAAAGAATAAAATAACAACATGAAAAAAGAAGATATAGAAAAAGCGAAATCTTTAGTAATCGAAGCTAATAAAGAATTAGAAGCTCATAATTTTTTAAGAGCTAATGAAATCTGCGAAGAAGCTGCCAGCTTAGATTACAGAAATCCCAACATATATCTGATTCAATTGTTAGCCAGGTATGAAGTTACAGAAATAGAAGATTTACAAAACTGCGATGTAAATTTATCTTCAAACTATTTAAAAAAAGCAAGATTATATGCAGGAAAAGAATTAAATAACGAACTAGACAAATATTTAATCAAAAAAAATAATAATACTAATATCCAGTATTATGAAAATAAAACTCCCCAATTAGTTGACCCAGATAAAGAACTAAGCAACACTAGGGATTCATGGGCTTCCTTAACAACATTTATTGTTTTAATTGGTTTTACATTTTTATATTTTGTAATGTTAATATGTTTAATTGCTGCTATAGGTGTAAATAAAAGCATATTAGACTTTATAGGTGTTGGAACAATAGTATATCTGTTTATTAATAATCTTATCAAAGTTTATAAAAAAGATTTTTCGCCAATTCCTTACCCCGAGTCAAAAGCATTAGCTATTTTTAATACAATAAATAATTTTCTTATATCATTAGTTGCATTTTTTACTATAAACGCTTGTGTTTTTCTATCTTGTTCCTTGATCATTATTGATGAACCAGTAGCAAAAGTCGTTGGACTAATACTAGGTATAACAATGACTTTATGTATACCTGATTTATACAAACAAATTTATGCTTTTATAAAAACAACTAACTTATTAATTCAAGATTTTTTTAAAAAGGAATAAAAAAGCTAAAATAAAACAGCCTCCGATGTTACTCAGAGGCTGCTTGGTTGTCGAACTTAATCTTTAGAATCGCATTTTTCCTTTTCGGAAACTTTCAATCTTTGTGACTCGCTTAGTTTTTTCACGGTCTGCTTCGGGGGTTTCCCGTTGCTTTTGCCTTTTGGGCTTGTCCTCGTTAGAGGGCTTTTCGTGGTCAGCTTCAGGCGTCACCGTCTTTCAGCTACCCCTTCTTGTCTTTGGTGTCCCTTAGAGTTTTTAGTGTCTGCCTTCGGCCCCTATTTGTTCGGACCTGACCTTCTAGCGTTCGTCGCTCTCAAGGTTCTAAGTAACAATCACCTACACCTTTTGGTTATTCGGTTTGCTTTTGTTTCGCTTTCCTCTTTCGGACTTTCCGTTTTTGGTTTTGTTGTTTGTCAGACTTCAAGGTTCTGTTCCACGGATTCTCATCAGCTAGGGTTCACTGACGCTTCCTTCAGGTTCGGTTCCCTTACAGCGCCGTCTTCGTTGAACGTGACAGGCGGATGTCACTCCGTCGCTCCCCATTTCCAGGTTTTCTCAGCCTCTTAACGGGTGGTTGGCGTTCTTCCGATTTGTGGGTTTGTTCCGCCCCACTGGCACTTCG
>JAFXRA010000157.1 GCA_017526725.1 Candidatus Rifleibacteriota bacterium | reverse complement strand
GGAAGGGTTGGAAGGGTTGGAAGGGTTGCTGGGAAATGGATAATTTCAACAGACAAAAAAAACTGATTCGAGAATGTTCTAAGAGTTCTAAGGGGCCGAATTGTTAATGTTGTTTATTGGGTTTTCTTTCAATCTGTTTTATTCTTTCTTCCTGAATTTTGCGTTCTTATTCCTCCATCTGTCATAATTGTATAGTTTTCAGAGCTAAGGCCCATTGGCTATTCTTTTTATGACAAATGTGTAGACAATCAGCACGATCTAATTATGGAATTAAAACCTAGTTTTTGGACAGCCTCTTACAAAATGGGGTAAGGATACAAGGTTTAAATGGTTTCAAATAAAGTGGATGAGGTCGTTTGGAGTTTGTTTCTCAAATCATCGACAGAGCCGTTGTTTTCGATGATGATTACATCTTTATCTGCTGGTTCCTGGTCTTGGGAAAAGAGTCGTTCGCGAGCGGTTGTTTCTGACCAGCCACGGGTTTCCATAAGTCTTTTTACTCTGATTTCTGGGTCGGATTTTACGTAAATGATTTTATCGCAGAGTTTGTCTAATTTCATTTTATAAAGCAGGGCAGCATTTATGATTATACTTTTGGTGCCGTTTTTCTGCTCTTCTGTAATGATTCTTTCAACCATTTTGACCATATTGGGGTGCATTATGGAATTAAGCTTTTCAGTAGCTTCTGCTGAAAAGAAAGCTTTTGCACCTAATTTTTTGCGGTCTATCTGACGTTCTGTCAGAATATCTTCGCCGAAAGCTTTGGTAAGTGCTTTGACTGTGTCTGGCTCTCTAAGCAGATCGTGCCCAAGAGAGTCTACTTCCAAATTTTCCCCGTAACCTAAAGAACTTAGAATTTTTGCAGCGGTTGATTTGCCAGCGCCTGTCTGACCTGAAATTCCTAAAATAAGCATTATTGTTTTTTCTCCGGTAAATAGACTGTAAAGGTAGAACCTTCGCCGAGAACACTTTGGACTTCGATGCTTCCGCCGTGTTCTTCAACGATTCTCTGAGCCATTGAGAGCCCTAAACCAGTGCCATCTTCTTTTGTAGTCATAAAGGGGTTGAAAATGTCGCGCATTTTTTCGTGAGAGATGCCACAACCTGTATCTTCAAAGGCGATTTTAACCCTTTCGTCAACAGGTTCAATATAGACTGTAAGCTTGCCTTCTTTGCCCATGGCCTGGATAGCATTTGCCATTATGTTTATGAAAACCTGTTTAAGCTGGTCTGGGTCAGCCGTAGTTAGTGGGCAGTTTTCAGCTTCTTTTATTTCAAAAGCTATGTGCTGTTTGTTGAGTTGGTTTTTGATGAGCATATAGCAGTCTTGAACAACATCGACAGGTGCAACATCAACTGTTTTGGGCTTATTGGGTCTAGCGAAGTCTAAAAGATTGCCAATAATGCTTTCGAGACGGTTTATTTCTCTCTGGATAATATCAAGAGGTTCTCTGTGGCTGTCATCTTCGCTGAAATCTGCTTCTAGAAGCTGAACAATCATCTTCATGCCCGTCAGAGGATTTCTGATTTCATGAGCAATACCTGCAGCCAGAACCCCAAGAGCAGACAGCTTGTCAGCGCGCATTAACTGTTCTTCAAGAGCTGTAATCTGGGTAACGTCTTTGATGAAACAGGCTATACCTTCAATATCTCGTCCTGTTTCGTTTCTGAATGGGAATGCGTTAATTGTTAAAGTTCTAGTCTGACCACCTGTTTTTACTCTTAGTTTTGTGTCTTCGTGAGTGACTTTGGTTTCAAGAACTTCTTTTATTACATCAGTCACAGTTTGAGGCAGTTTTTCGTTATCTGTTCTTATATCCCAGCCGTCAGGAAACTGGTGTGTAAGCATGAGCTTAACTTCCTGATTGGCGTAAGTAAGCTTGCCTTTTGAGTCGAATATCAGAACCCCTGAATTCATGCTGTCTAGAATGCGTTCAGTAAAGCCTTTTAATTTAATAAGGTTTTTGAACATTGTGTCAATTGAAGCAATCTGAGTAGCAATAATCTGAAGACCGATTATGTCTTCGTCTCTGTAGGCATAAGGTTTCTGACTACCTATAGTAAGAACCCCTGTAAGTCTTCCTGATACTTCGAAAGGAAGAATCAAAACAGAGTTAAATTCCTGTGTGTAGGTCAGGTAAGGTTTCATTTCTTTGGCTGCAAGGCCTACAGGACCTTCGCCAATATTGATTGTTTTTGGAAAAGATTTTGATACATTGGCTTCGTTTCTTGCTTCTAAGTGTTTGCCATCGCTACTGATGAAATAAAGAACGTATGTATCGAATTTAATGAAGCTTCTTGCAACTTTACCTAAGGCATCATAAATGTTGCGGAAGTCAATTACTGATTCTGCCTGCTGCGATATTTCGTATAGCGCTGAAAGACGAGAATTTTTATGAATCATCTCATTGTTCAGCCTGAAGTTTTCAAATAAAGAACCCATAAATGGGGTTATGGTTTCTAAAAACAGACATTGTTCTTCGTTGAAATCAGGCTGATTAGGGTGCTTTATAAGAGCTAGCAGAGCTTGAGGTTTCCCATAAAGATTGACTGCCCATATAGAAACCATATTTTCAGGGTAACTCTCGGAAATACTGTGCTGATACTCTTGAGCTACCTGGATGTTGTCGTGGATTCTGATAAAAGCATTAAAACTGTCTTTTAAGAAAGATTCATCAATAAAAGGTTCTTCCGCAGATTCTAAAAAACTTTTAACGAAAGGAACCATTATGTTGTTCTTCTCATGTGGGCTTAGCAGTAAGGCACCCATTGAATTGGTAACTGTAACGGCACTTTCCGTTAAATACAATAAAGCTCTATCGGGAGTAAGAGTAGATATAGCTCTGGAAATGTCTCTAAACAGGTTAATCGATATTTCGTTCATATTTTCTTTGTTCATATTTTTATAATAATTCTCGGAGATTAAAATGAAACAGATTATTTTTCATCTTTTTTGTTTGGCGACACTTGATAATAATCTTCTAATGGTATTGGAACTCCATTAATGACTTTGAAACGTGATTTG
>JAFXRA010000156.1 GCA_017526725.1 Candidatus Rifleibacteriota bacterium | reverse complement strand
GATAAACTTCTCTTCTATATCTATCATCAACAAGAGTGATAATAACTGCGCCGCCTTTCTCTAAGCAGGATAATATTTTTTCATATTCTTCTCGACAAATAAACCCTTTTATCCCATAATAAGCAATCTGTTGCAAAAGCAAAGCTTTCAAACTCATCTTTGTTATCTTTGGCCTTTTTAAACTCTGATTCTGATATCAAAATTTGGTTACCGTCATTAAGTTCCTCATTTATTAAAAATTCTACCTTCATAATAGCACCTTCTAATTGAATTTTTTTCTTCTTCATGCCTGAATTTCTGTAAAAGAAGTGATTATATCATTTGTCAGGTTTATCTGTTCTTCATTGGAGAGTTTGTAAGAAGTACGAACAACCATTGTTCCTACAAGTACATATGAACCAGAATACAAAAGTGTATTATCAAATCCGGAAAGATAGTCGCAACGGTTTTCCGCAGATTTTAAATCCGGATAAACCTCTATTGCACCGCCAGCGTCTGTTCCTTTTTCTATTACTGTATCTCCCGGTACAGAATCCTGAGCTATTTTGTCAACAGTAAAATAGACACAAGCTTTATAACCACCTTCAACATTAAGCAATTTGTTTGGGTCATGCTCTTTTGTAACAGCTTCTATTCCCGTTATAGTTTTGATTTTTTTAAGACGTTCGATAACCCAGGCTTCTTCAGGAGCAGTGATTTGATATGATACAACATAATTTTCAGTTAATTTTGAAATCTGATCACATAAAATATCTGCTTCTTCAAATATTTTTTCTTCATCAGAAATCTGAAAGTCTGCATCATCTTTTTTTGATTTAGGATTTGCTGCAGTTGGAATAGAAGTTATAAATGCTACAGAAGTGTTGCCCATTAAATTTCTGTAATCCTGAGCAAGCGTATTGTATTCATCTATGAGTGAATTGTATAGTGACTGAAGTAATTCACGATGTTTGCTGTCTATCAGTTCTTTATTATTTGATATAGTCTCTATACTTTTTTCCAGCGAAGAAAACTGACAACCATTTTCTTTAAATGATTCAAAATCTTCCTTGATGGATTGCTCTTCTTTTAATACAGAAGCATCCCCAAATAAATTATACTTTTCAGCTTGTTTGAGGAATACGTTGAAATCAGACACTGAATCATTGTATGCTTCAACTTTATTATTATATTCAGAACATAGTTTCTGATACTTTTCTTTTGCGTCAGCATTTTCTTTTTGTTGCTGAATATCTAACTGTTGCTGCTGAAGTAATTGTTCATGCTCTATTTCTTTTTTCTTACTATTGAATATAAAAAAAACGACTACTATTAAAGATATGAACAACACAGACATAATGATCCATGTGATTTTTTTATTCTTCGATATAGTCTTTAAATTCAGCTTTAAATTCATTGATAACACCCTCTATCGTATGCTGGTCAAACAGCCCTTCTTTTGCGCTAATGTTGATAATAATGCATTCAGTAAGCTGTATAGCCAGATATGCAGGATTTTTATGAGCTATTCCCCCGTAAACAATAGCTATGTATATTTTTTCGTTAAGATCTTCAGAAAGGATATTTCCATGCATGATAAGGTAATCTCTTATTTTTTCAAATCTAAGGTTATGTACCTTAAACTGAAACTGTTCTATGTTTTGAATTTCCATGTCATAAGTGTCTTTAAGAAATTTTTTTAAATCGGACATTTTATACACACCTTCTTCTAATGAACGAAAACAACTCCTTTAAGGTTGTCTTTTAGTGTTGTTCTCATTTCTTCCTCTGTCGGGGCTTCGATTGGGTCACGTAACTTAACTTCTTTATCAAACAAAGGCGTCAGAAGTCTCTCTGCGAATCTTTCTCTGTTTTCACTCTGATACATATCTTTGAATGTATCTTCCTTGAGTTTTTTATTTAATTTATCCGCAATGTTTTGTGCTTCTGTTTCATTTACAAGATAGTCCTCGCAACATTGTGCAAAACTATTCTGAAGAATTTCATACATTTTCACAGCGTCATCTTCAACAATATAATCCGATATTTTATCTGCCGCCCAACCGCCTCCAGCTCCAAATAGAATTGACCCAACTATTGCCCCTGGTATAACACCAACACCTGGTACAAGCAATTCACCAACCGCTCCGCCAGTTACCCCGCCAACTGTACCAGCTACTACTGAAACAGCTGTAACTGCGAAATTTTTGACGAACTGAGTTTTTGATATTCTTCCTCTGAAAACATCAATTGCATCTGGAACAGTAAAGACAACTGTTGTGACAACAGCAACTAAAGTCTGTGATCTTAATACTCTTGCGGCATTTTTAGTGATCATTTCTGCAGTAGTTTCTCCGCCGGCCTTAAGTACATTGTTACCTGCGGATTTTAACAAAGCTTCTGCAAATTCTTTTCCGAATGCATTGACTAAAGCTTCTGAAGTAGGTTGAAAAACATTCACTAATTCAGTTTTACATAACTGACTAGCAATAACTGACGAGCCAAAAGCAAGGCCACCGGTTTTTACGCCTTCTATAGCAGCGATTTTCAAAGCTTCGGAATGATCTTCTCCGTTCATCCTACAAACAGTATAATTGACGACTGCGCTAATTCCAAAAGCGCAGCCGGCAGTAACTGCCCCATTGGCTGCATCATATGTTAAAGATTCTAGTGTACCTGCTTTAGCAAGATTTAAAGCTTGTTTATAACTAAGTGCTCCTTTTCTTACTAACGTTTCAGCTTCTTTAGGATCAGTGATTCCCGGAACCTTACCTTCTTCAATTTTCAGTTTCATACGTTCAACGGCAGCTTCCCACTGATCACTCGGAACTTCAATTTGCATAGGATTCCCGTTACCGTCCAGGTATCTGAACATACCAGACGTTTCGTCAAAGCAAGCGTCAATACCTGCATTTGCAGTTGAATAATACTTGTCCTGAATCCATATTTTTGTTCCATTACGTTCTAAAATAAGTCTGTCCGGACCGTTTTTTACGTTGTTATCTCCTACGACCCAAGTGTTTTTTCCTTTGATTTTATCAGCAAGATTATTTCCTCGTTCTGCTGCAAATCCATGACCTGTTTTGGAAATGGTGAATTTATACTGATTCAATATATCATTAACAGTGTGCCTGCTGGCGGCAACATAACTTGATAAATCAAGAATATCAGAATCAACTATTTCATTATCAACAGAAGGAGCTTCAGCTGCTGTAACAGCGGAACAGAATTGAGAGGCAAGACATATGCAGAGTATAAACGAAACTATTCTTTTTGGCATTAGTTATTTCACCTCTTGGCCTATTGACGGAATGTGTAGAATGTTATATTAATGAAAAAGCATTGCTAGATACGGCAATGCTTAAAAGTTGCAGCTGGCTGACATATTACAGTCCCTATAGCTTTGCGTCACAACCTTTCGATTGCTTTGCTAATTATTCTGTGTATAACTTGATTAACTTATTTTTTCAGTTTTAGATGTGCTGTTGGTGGTTTTGCTTTCACATCAAACTCAATGTCATAATTTTTTAATAATCCTATAAGTAATGCAGTGCCTATAGTGGCCGCAAGTATAATAATACTAATAGCTACTGCTGTTTCTACAGAAAGTGCTGTGGCTATAACGCCAGCTTCAGTAAGAACGGCCGGTATTGTAATAAAAGCTCCACCAGCTGGAGCAGCTGCTATTGCAGCAACTACAATAGGGACAGCAACAGCAAGGGAAGCGCCTATAATCTTCCAAGCTGCTGGGCTTGCTTTTTTTAAGGATCTTGCTTTATAAAATTTTTTGGCTAGCTTTCCGGTAATGATTATTTCTTCTGCTTTTGAATCATAGGCATGTTTAAGTGCCTTTTTATCAGTTACATATACAGCCATATCGTTTACACTCCTTTTTCGTCTATTTGATACTTAATGCACGAAGCAATGCTTGTAATCTGTTATAATTATATCACATTGAACAAATAAATGCAATATGTATCCGCCATTTTTTGGGGCGAATGATTATTCCTCAAAGGTTGGGTCAAAACTAATCTCGTTATAAGCCTCTTCGGTCATGCTTTCGAGCTTGCTGAGGAGGCTTTTTCCTATCTGTAACATGTCGAAGTCTCCGATAAACGGGATGATCTGGCGGACGTTTCTTATTGTTTCATCACAGTCAGTGCCTTTGAATATATTATTTCTCAGCCCAAAAATGAAAGATTCAAAATAAATAGCAACCCGCATACTATTTAAAAAGTCAAAAATGTTCAAGACTATTGAAAGATTT
>JAFXRA010000155.1 GCA_017526725.1 Candidatus Rifleibacteriota bacterium | reverse complement strand
AGTTACTTACGGGCGATGAAGCTTATGGCGCAATAAAGCCTGAAATAGATAGCGGGAAAAATGATTTGTATAATACTTTTGATAATTTTAAAAAAGCATATTATAAACAATTAGATGATTTAGAAAATAAATTAAAAGAAAAAAGCCCAGAGCTGTAGAAACAAATAGATGAAATCAAAAATAAGCTGTCTTCTATTTTTGCAATAGATCAAGATGGGAAATATGCAAACGTAACGACCAGAAAGTCCATAGATGATATCATGGATGAACTTTTAGATTTAGATAAAGCATTTAAAAATATAAAAGGACCAGGAGCCAAACAAAATGCTTTTTCCAATAATTTAAAAAAATTTGGACAAGATATTGAAAAAGAAATGCAACGACTTGGTAACGTCTCGCCAAAATACCAAGAATAGATTAAAAGTATCCAAGAACAATACGATTAGATTAATGCTGGTCTTATGGAAAAGATTCAAGCTGGAACTTTAACACCTGACGATATTTCAAAGGCTTCTCAAGAACTTGGAAAACTAGATATTCAATTTAGGTAGTTGTTAAAAGACAGAAAGGCTCTTTACGAGACAACAGCGCAAGGCTCCGTTGTAGATGATTTATTGTTAAACCCAGGAGATATCAAAAAATCTAAAGAAGTGTTGAGAAATTGGGTTAAAACCCAAGATGGTGTAATAAAAGGAGATATTAAATCAAATCGTGCTGGAACTAAATTTGAATGGACTGAAGTACTAGACGATGGATAGATTTAGAAAGTTGTTGCTTCCGTAAATGCTGCGACAGGTGCGGTAAGGGTCCTAAAGGGCGAGGCTGCATCAACCGGTGGCGCACTTAGTAGTGCTTTTAAGAGTATGGCTTCTGGTTTAGCTCAATATGCTACTTATGCTTTGTCTACGCATAGGGTTATGAGTACATTTTTCTCTCAATTTAAATAGGGATTTGCTACATTACAAGAATATGATAAAGCTCTTACTACTATCAGTTACACAATGGACGTTAGTAAAGAATAGTTATCAGGTATGGGCGAAGCTGCCGTTAGTATGGCGAAAGACCTAAAGATGTCTTTAACCGATACGCTAAGTATTTATCAAATTTATGCAAACATGAAAACATCGTCTGAAGAAATTCGCGAAACAGCTATGCCGACGGCTATATTGAGCAATTTAAGTGGTGTTGACGCTTCTACTGCTGCCGATCAGATACAGGGTGTTATTTAGCAGTTTGGTTTACTTGAAGATGCCGAAGCGAATGCTGCCGAGCAAAGTATGCATGTTGTTGACGTGTTTGATAAAATTTCTTCAAATATAGCAATGGACTATGCAAAAGGTATTAAGACGATGGCTGAAGCCGTTGAAAAAACTGGTGCGGAAGCAAAAGAAGCCGGTTTGTCGTTTGAACAGCTTGCTGCATTATCTGCTAAAGTTGCGGAAAGAACGAGAAGTGAAGGTTCCGAAATCGGTGGAGCAATTCGTACAATCTTGGTTAGATTATCTAAAGTTGGTAAAATGCCTGGATATGAAGATGAGGTAAGCAATGAAGAACTTTCCAATGCTTCTAAATCTCTCCATGCAATTGGCGTTGAGGTATATGATGCCCAAGGTAATTTTAGAGACTTTACTACTATTGTTGGAGAGTTGGAAGAAAAATGGGATTCGTTGAGTGATGCCCAGAGAAGTAATATTTCCTATAATGTCGCTGCGACAAGACAAAGTGAAAAGTTTAGAAATATTCTGGTGGCATATAAAGAAGCAATGTAGTTGGCCGCAGATGCAACCGAAACAAATGGGAACGCATTGGCAAATCAAGAAAAGTATGAACAATCAATTGGTGGCAGATTACAAGGAATAAAAACAAATTGGCAAACGTTCTGGATGGACGTAGCTGATTCTGCCGTTGTCGATGATGCAATATCTGGATTGGAATTATTGACAAAAGCGGTTGCCGGAGTTGGCGATGTTTTTGGAGAAACCGGCGAAGCAGTTGTTGCATTTGGTGGATTTTTAGCATCAACTTTTTTGGCTGGTAATATACCAAAAGTGTTGAATGCAATAGTTGAATTTGGAAAATCAGATAAAACTTTATTCCAGACTATTGCAGCTACAAATTTTGGTAAAGGGATAGCGGACATCATAAATCAATTCAAAACAGCAGGCACTCTTAGTTCTGCATTTTTAGGCACTATAAAGTCTATTGGATCAGCATTATTAGGTTTGGCATCGGCTCATCCGATATTAACTGGAATTTTAGCGGCAATCGCAGGTATCGTTGCTCTTAAGTCGGCGTTTGATATTATTAATCCATCTCTAGATAAATTACGTTCTAACGCCCAAGAATCAAAGAATGCCTATGAAGAGGTTGGAAACAAAATAGATGACCTAAATCAACAATTACAAACAACACAAAGTAGAATTAATGAAATAAATTCTCAAGAAAACATTTCACTAGTAGATTAGAGTGAACTTGAAAATCTAGAATCGCAGAATGAATTTCTTAAAACTCAAATTGAATTGGAAAAGGAACGACAAAAGGTAAAATAGTAGGAAGCCATCGATGACGCATTAAAAGTAGTAAACGATGTGAATAGTTATGGGGCAGGCGATAGAATAACATAGGCAAATTCTATGCTAGATTATGGTGAATAGCGCAAAGAGAATCTAGAATCATATAGAAAAGAACTGGAAGAATTGAGTGTTGATGATTTTGAGGACACATTCTTCTCGACTGCTGAACAAAAATATCAAAAAAGGAAAACACAGCTGGTATCTTTAATTGAAAATGCGGAATAGGATGTAAATGAAGGGGAAAAAAGAGCTTTGGAATTATATACCGAACTTCAAGAAGATGGTGATATTCTTCTCGATTCCTCTGGAAATGCAAAATATAACGATTCAAGGATTATAGAATTTTCAAATGGAATGAAAAATCTTGGAAAACGTATTTTAGATTATGGTAAAACCGAAGGTCAAAAACAACAAGAAGTT
>JAFXRA010000154.1 GCA_017526725.1 Candidatus Rifleibacteriota bacterium | reverse complement strand
CCTCTTACAGATAATTATTATGATGAAAAAGACAATAATGAGGATAAAGATGAAGCAAAAATAAAAGACATAAGAAACCTTGCTGCAGCTAATGCTCAAAAATTATTAAATAAAAATATATCATTTAACACAGATTACCAACCTTATTTTTTTGCTGGCATAAAAATACAACCAATAAATAAATTAAAAGAGATTCTGACTTCAGATGTTAGAAAACAATTTTTGAATATAGGTTATTTTAAATTAGATTTAACTGATTGTAACGTTACCGTTGGTGCTGAAGACGCAGACCCCAGAACTCTTGTTATAAAAAAAGATAAGCCAGAACTTATAGAACAATATAAAAATAAATATTTTCATTGTTTTAATAAAGATTTCCATATTCCATATATACAAGACCCTAATAGTGATGCCTATACAAAAAAAATCAATATGATAGAACTAGATAAATACATAAAAGCTAAAGGCTCAGAAATTGCATCTAAGGCGTTTACCTATATAAATGATGAATTCTCATATCAATTAGATGATGAGCCTCCTATTAAAAACGAAGATAATTTTCACAACAAGGACTATATAGGCAACAACAGACCTTCACAAGCCCAATACCCATTCGCTCATTTTAATCTTTTTAATAAAAGATATATAAATAATGATAAACCTGAAGAACTTGAAGAATTAGGCATTTATAACAAAAAAGAAAATGTACTGAATCTTAGAGGCATAGTTCAATGTTCTAATCTTGTTGAGCTTGGTAATGAAAATACTACGCTGAAAATCAAAGGCAGCGGTGTCTTAATAGCCAGAGGTATAACCATAAAAGGAGCCATAGAAAAAGATAAAAAGGACAGTGTTGCCGTGTTATTTTCAAGAAACGGAGATATAAGAATAAAAACTTCTAAGCCGATTGAAGCTGCTTTAATAGCGATGAAAGGTCCTGACGGAGATGGTATAAATCAAGGAGCAGAAGGAAGAATCATAGCTGAAGAGCAAATGAATTTAAAAGGTTCTCTTGCTGTAGATAAATTAAATATAGCATATTGGAAACAGGATGTTGTTCATAAAATTGATTACGACGATGCTTTAAAGCCAATCAAAGATGTTTACCAGATAAACATTGCCAACTGGGTTACTTACGAAAGAGTATTAGAAAAAGAATGAATAACAGACGCAAAGCATTTACTTTAATGGAAATCATTATAGCCATGGCTATGATGATGATTGTTATTTTTTCTGTCTTAATGCTCAATCAAACATCTAATCAGAGTTCTATGGATGCCTATTATGAAACTCTGTGCTTTTCATTAGCAAGAGAACCCATAGAAATATTCAGAGGGTTAGGTTATGATACAGTTTTAGCAATTTCAAAGAATAAGAGTTTATGTCCGGCTCCATATAAAATAGGTGAATTTACAGATATAACATTTAACCCCAAGTTAGCACTACAATATCCTGCTGATGCAGAAAATTTTCAACGCCGCATAGACTTGACTCATAATGCAAGCGGCAAATACATCAACATAAAAGTAACTATTGCAGCTAGAAATCAGAGTAAAGCAGAAATATGGCTCAGTAGAAAATCAGTAATATTAGAATCCAATATTGTTGAGAAACCCAAATGGTAATAATAAAAAAGAAAAACTACAGCCGTCATGCTTTTACATTAGTTGAGCTAATGATTGCATTAATCTGCTTAACCTTGATTATAGGTCCGATATTCATACTCCTGCGTTCGGGGACCAATACCTCATTAAAAGGAATGTTAAGAATAGAAACAACGGAAAAAGCCAGAAATGTATTGCAGCAAGTTTATGCTGACCTTAAAATGGCTTGTTTTAAGCTACCTGACGAGGATGACTATTCCTTCAGCAGTATACTTAAAAGAGGCGGCAATGCGCCAAATTACATCTATCAGTTTTACTCTTTCCCTATTCATCAGAGTTATGATGAAATATTTGACAGTCCTGAAGAAGGTGTCAACAGCCGTATTCCATCTTTAATTACCTATAGAATTGAAGGGGAATCGGCCCCCTACAAACTTATCAGAGAAGAAACTTTCAAAGACAAAACCACTTCAAAAATATTGTCAGAAAACATCAACTTTTTTGAAATAAATGATATTGGTATAACAACAAAAGTTGACAACAACAAAATGCAGTTTTATTACCAAATTACGCTTCAATTGATTGATGTGCTTCATGCCAGCGATTATAACAATAAAGAAATTGGCGAAAAACTTAGAAAGAATCAAAAAGACGTTATCTTAGCCGACTTTTACGATATTGTTTACCCGGAATACTTTAATGCTCTCTGGAATGATAAAAGACTGAATCAGAACTGGCATACAGAGTTAAAAATATCTGAGGAATAACATATATAGTTAAAATCAAAAAAATTTTATAAATTTCTATAATTTTTTTATTTTTTTTGCAACAAAAGAAAACCCTCCTTCGTATAATTTTTAGAAAATAACAGGAGGTTATTTATGTTCAAAAAAATCTTACGAGGCTCGTTCTTTTTAAGCCTCATGCTCATTATTTCTATAACTCTTACTGGCTGTAGTATAGATTTAGGTAAAATCATTTCAGGTATAGTAAATACCCTTGGCAGTATAGTCAGCGGCGTAGGTAAAATCATAAAAGCCGGCGTTGATGTTGTTAAAAAGGTTGTAGACGTAGTCAAACCTGTGGCGAAATCGGTTGGGGAGGCGATAGATTCGGTAACGGGAAAAACGAACAATGTAAGTTCTAAGATAGAAAATGGTTTAAACAAAGTAGACTCTGCTCTTGATAAAGTCTCTAATGTTGGTCAGAAGATTGAAAATGCCGGTGAAAACCTTAAGAAATCCGGAACTGATTCTGCTGGCAATCAAGTAGCATCAGGAACAGCAACTACCCAGACAACAGCTAGTTCTAAAAAAGATTCTGACAGTATTAAAACCAATAGCAACTCAACCTCAAGCAGTTCTAATTCTACTAACACAACAACAAATACCAACAAATCCAATACAAACAACCAATCTGCAAAAACAGTAGAAGAACTTGCCAAGCAAGTTAAAGATGCTCTTGGAGACAATGCAAAGGTTGAAGTTACAAAATCTAACGGAACTAGCAGTACTTCCTCTAAACTCTCTACTAAGGATGAAGTAGCAAAAGCTACAGAAGGTATAAAATCTGGTATGAATGAAATTTCTGATGGAATTAAAAATTTATCAGATCTCTTCAAAAAACAGGATTCAAATATTTCTAAGGGTAATTCAAGCTCAAATGCTAGTGATGTTGCCAAAAAGCTTGATGATGTTCAGAAAGAATTAAATGAAATAAAGAATAACCCAACTACAAAAGAATCAAAAGAAAAATACAAACAGTTGGAAGAAAAACTTACAAAAATAAAGAATGAAGTAGATAAATTCTCAGTCGAAAGCAAAAATGTAAAGAGTCAAATTGATAAATCTGTAAATGCAATAGAAAACTGCTTTAATGATATAGACAAAACATTTAAAGATTTAAATATCTGATTAAACCGAAAGAGTAAATCATGTTAACAGAAAAATGCAAAGTTATAATAGATGAAGCTATAACTGCTGGCGGTGACTTATCAAAGTTATCACCAGAAGCTGCAGCTCATATTGGAACTTGCATTGAATGCCGAAGAAGCCTTGATTCAATCAAAGCCTTAAAGGCTTCTTCAGCTTCTGTTATACCAGCAGCTGGTCTTGCCTTAAAAGCAAAAATATCTTCAAAATTAGCTGGAGCTTTGCAGGCAAGACAAGCCGCCTCGGCTCTTTCTACAATAGCAAAAACCTCTTTGAAAGCAGGAACTCTCGTTGCATTACTTGGTCTGACCGGAGCATTATCTTTAAGTGTTTTGCTCTCAAACAATATGAGTGAAGTTGCAGAAAATTCTTCCCTAAAAGGGAATATTCAAAATTCTCAATCATTAGCAAGTGAATCTATCGATATAGATTCTGCAACTTCTTCTGTTAAGCTTATAAATGACGGCACTGTTTCTGATAAATTATTAAAAAATAGTGGTTCAAACGAAAATATGAGAAGCAATGAACCTATAAAATATCCGACACAGACCGTTCCCTCATCAAAAAAAGACAGCGATATTTAAGGTATTTTAATCAACTATACTTCTTAAGCGGCTTAGAGCTCTGAAAAATCTGGAGCGCAAAGAAGTCTCTGTTTCAGATGTAATTTCTGATATTTCAGCAAATGGCATCTGTTTAAAAACCCTCATTTCAATCAAAAACTTTTCTTTTTCAGACAAAGAATTCAGAAGTTCTTCCACACTGATTTTTCCTATAACTTCTTTTTCAGGATCAGCAAAGGAATTATTCTGTTCTTCTTCTGAAGCAAATTCTTCACCTTTTATTTTTCTTCTGTACTGGTCTATATACAAATTTCTTCCTATAGTCATCAGCCAGGTAGAAAAGCGTTTACTTTCATCAAAAGAATCAATCTTAGTAATCATTCTTTCAAAAGTTTCCTGAATCAGATCCTCAATATTATTTTCTGGAATATGGATATAATGAAAAAAAGCATTTAACTGAGGAATATAACTTTCTAAAAGTTCGTCTAAAGCCTTAGAATCACCTTTTTTTATTTGTTTAATTAATTCCAGATCTTTTTCTTGAGAAGAATTCTTATCGGAACTCATTTTGCTTTATCCCCACTGAATTCTTCTGTATATGCATCAATATATATATAGCCTTCTTCGCCAAGATGAGCTGCTATTTCACCATTGCTCGACTTTCTATAAGGAACAATCAAAGCACGAATGAGTCTTTGAACTTCTGGAACCTTCCAACCATCTTTTAAAGGAACTAGAATATAGGTTTCATCGTTTGTTGCCTTTATAGTCACAACCCCATCATCGACAGCGTCTACCTTTCCTTCGATTACCAAGGGTTCACAAACGACTGCTCCGCCTTTAGCCTTCTTATTTTCAGATCCTGGGGTATAAAAGAAGAGATAATAAACAAGGGGAGCCACAATTAAAAATGTAATTATGCTTATAGGCAGGGCTTTTGATTGAACGAATGCAGTTATACCGTTCCAGATAGCAATAAGCTGCTGTTTAGAGGTTCTTTCAGGAAGTTCAACATTAGAGCGGTAAGCATAAGCAGGTCTCTTACTAGCTCTTTTCTCTTTTTCAAGCCTTAACCTTTCTTTTAATTCTGCTTCTTTAGCATCTTTATCTGATTTAACCTCTTCTTTAGTCTTATCTGATTCAGAAGACTCTGCTCCATCTTTTTCTTCAGAAAGTGTCCCAGCTATTTCTTCTGTAGGTTCAGGACATGCCTCACGTAAACTACGAGCCTGTTCCGCTATTTTTCCAGGATGAGCCTGCTCAATTTTATAAAGAGAATAAACATTATCAGCAGAAGGGTTGGCAGCAAAATGACAAAGCCCGGCTTCCAACAAGCCCTCATGATAATCAAGACAAAGGAACTCAGTAAGCATATCCCTTATCAATGCAAAATCAAACTGGCCAATACATTCCATAGCCATTTTCTGCTGATTATTGTCTGTAGAATACATCATGGCGCGCAAAGACGAAACCGCCTGATTATAATCAAAATTCTTCAATATACCCAAAGCAGCAGATTTCATTCCGACATCAGAGATTTTCAAACATTGCCCCAGATAAGGGAAAATACAGTCAGGATTAACTATACCAAGATATTCAACGGCTGCTGTAGCGACGGCAACATCATGAGACTTAATCAAACGTACTGCAATATCTTCAACTCCAGCTAATTTACAGCGTGTGAGACATTGCAAAATAGCTATCTTTAATTCTGAACTAGAATCCTTATTATTTATAGCCAGAATAAAATAATCTATTTTTTCAGCAGCTTTTTCTGGAGTTATAGTAGCCAGCATTTCGAACTGAGAAAGGCTCTGTTTCTTTTCAGCAAGAGTTACAGGTTCTCTTTCCTGTTTTTGTTCTTCCTTGGGAGTTTGAACGGATTCAGGATATTGAATACCTAGATATTTAGCTAGTCTTGATTTGGCAAGATCCGAAAGAGGCCATTTTAATGCTTCTATAAAAGCTTCCTTGCCTATTGGCTGCTTAATTGCCACTGCTATTTTCTGTTCAATATCAGGGGAAACCGTTTCAGAATCAAGTTTAGATACTACCTGTCTTGCGAAACGCAGCGCATTCCTTTTGTTAACCCAATTTTGAAGTTTACGAGTATATGCAGCAAATTTATCTCCTAAAATACCTGATTTATTTAAGAGTCTTACTGCTTCATTCAATACTTTCTTGACTAAATCAGCCTTTTTAGCAGGTGAACGTTCTGCTATTTCAAAAAGAGTAAAAGGAACCTCAACATCTGGATTCATTTCAATGATCCAGCCTGCTTTTGTCAATAGTTCGGGATTAGTTTCAGCCGCAAAATATTTCAGCAATAAAGGTTTAACTGTTTCAAAAGGTAAGAAAGGACAATTCTGAATACCTGCAAGACGTTCAGTTTTGGTAGGCGACAAAAGAAGTGCCTGTAAGTGATTTAAGGCTTCTTCCTTATCAATCTTTACTAGTGCTCTAATTGCAAGCGCTTTTATTTCCGGGTCAGCAGAAGCGAGCAATTCAGGCAAATTATCCAAAAGCAATTCAGGCTTCAGATGAACCATGGTTCTTAATGCAGCAAGCTTCAGAACCAAGCTTTCTGAATTCAAATTGCTAGTTATAATATTAAATTTATCTTCAGGCCAGTTACGTCCAAAAGCTCTTATTACACGAGCAATAACGATTGGAGAGGAACCTTCAACCAATTCGGGACCTAAGGTTCTAATATCTTTAGGAAGCCTGGCCGGCAAATTAGAAATTATGTGCATTCGCAGATTTTCATCTGCCTCTTTCCAATTTGCTAAAAATTCTTTAGTATCACCAAGTACAACAGGTTCTGCTTTTTTAGAACTGCTTAAGCTGCTTTTAACAGCATTAATGGCGTGAGAAATAAGCATTGAGCATTCAGGATCGTCTTCTGTTGCTCGTATTTCCTCTAAAACAGATAAAATCTCAGAATTACCGCCAGACTTTATAACTTCTTCTAATGCAAATATGCGGAAAGATTTTATAGGAAGCCTGAGATTATCTAATATATTCTGTTGTTCTTTTGAAATACTCATAGAAATATTTTATTAAAAAGAGTAATTTTTTACAATTAATTTATCTTAATATGTTATTCTAATATGAGTTATGCAAACAAACATAAATAAAACCCAACTTGAAAAACTGGCCGCGATTTTAATACTTTTTGCAGCCTTCATTTTTATTCCTTACAAAATCTATAATACTGGTTTTATGCCAGTAGATGATGCAAATAGACATATTGCCTTCTCTGTTACAAATCAGTCTTGGACTGACGTTTTGGAAATAGAACCCAGTCTTTCTGCCGACCATAATGCAGGGTGGCATTCTCTTCTTAGAGCAATTCATAAATATTTTGGGTTAAATAAAGAAGCACTGCTATTAACAGTTATTATTAGTTTATTTTTGATTGTCAATCTCACCGGTTCGGTGCTTTCACCCAATATTGCTTCCTGGACTATAGTCCTGTTAATTATGTTCGTTGTAAATAGACCAATCTTTTTTAGAATGCTTTGCGGCCGTCCTTTTATTATTTCTGCTATTACTTCTTTATTTCTTTTTAAACTATGGTTTATTGAATCTGGCAATAAAACCAATTATATTGTTAGATACGCAGTTTCAGCTATTCTTATATCTACAGCTGTTTGGCTGCATGGAACCTGGTATACATTTTTATTACTGCCCTTGGCTCTTCTTTTATCGGGAAAATTAACCAAAGCCTTGGAGCTAACTTTGATTATTTTGATATCTACAGTTCTTGGGGCTTATCTTACAGGTGAGTTCGAGCAGTTCCTTCACTTTCATTATACGGCCACATTAAACATATTTACTGAAAAAATATATAATTGGCAGTTAGTTACTGAATTTGCAGAAGGTACCATATATCTATTCTGGATATTTCCAACGGCAGCAATTATCATCCTTTTGATTTATTCTAAGAAGCTTAGTCTTAATCAGTTAACAAAAGACCCTTTGTTCATATTGGTTTTACTTAGCTGGATGCTTTCAATTAAAGTAGTAAGATTTTGGATAGATTGGGGAATAATTGCTCTGATGTTCTGGCTTTCATGCAAAATTTCTGACTTAATTGATGAAATGCAATCAGTTAAAAAGCCATTTTTCAGATGGACTCTTTTTGTCTTTACTGTTTTATCACTAGTTATATTTGTTCCAAATTCAGATTGGAACAACAAAAAGGAACGCAAAGCTGAATCTGTAGATTTCTCCAAACCAGAATTTGCCTCATACAAGCCTCTAGATGGCGGTATAATTTATAATGATTCAATGAATCATTTTTATTATCAGTATTATGCCGACCCAGAAGGCAAATATAAGTATGTATTAGGCTTTGAACCTGCTATCATGTTCCCAGAAAACAAAAATATTTATAGAGAAATAGTATATTCATCTTATCATTATTCTTCTTATAAACCATGGATAGACAAGTTAACAGAAAAAGACAGAATATTTACTTCTGTAGATGTAAGAACTCAATATCCGCAGCTTGATTGGATAAAGGCTGGCAAGAAGCTTTGGATAGGAAAATTGCCTAAGAGTAAAAATGAATAAAGACAAAATAAAAACAATTATATTCGAGTTTCTCCGTTATATAGTCGTTGGCGGAATAGCTTTTATTGTAGATTTTGGTTCGTTGTATCTGTCAAAAGAATATTTATTTCATAATTTATCTTATGGAATATATCTTTCAACGGCTTTAGGTTTCATATTAGGCTTAACAGTCAACTATATTCTTTCTTTAAAATTTGTTTTCACTCAGGCCAAAGACCAGGGGAAAGGACGTGATACAAAGTCTTTCGCTATTTTTGCTATAATAGGTATAATTGGATTAGGCTTAACTGAGCTAGGCATGTATTTGGGATGTGACTTGTTAAAGCCTCAGTTAGACAGCAGTTTAACCTATATCAGCGGTTTGATTGGTTATGATATAGTTAAATATGGTTATTTATTAGTAAAATGTTTTGTTACTGCTGTAGTTTTGTTATGGAACTACGCTGGAAGAAAAATCATTATATTCAGGTAAAGGTTTATGAACAAAAATCTTAATGGAACAGCAATAATCATCGGAGCAGGACCAGCTGGCTTAACAGCTGCTTATAAACTTCTTAAAGAAACCGGCATAAAACCAGTTATTCTTGAAGCTACTGACCAAATCGGCGGAATTTCAAGAACAGCTAGATTTAAAGATAATCGTATAGACATTGGCGGGCACCGCTTTTTTACAAAAATTCCTGAAGTAGAAAAGATTTGGACTGAGTTAATGCCAATACAGGGAGCAAATTCCTTTGACGATGAAAAATTAGGTAGAGTTAAAGAGCTCTCTCCAAATGGTCCTGACCCGGAAAAAGAAGATAAAGTCATGCTTAGAAGAGATAGAGTATCAAGAATATTCTATTTAAAGAAGTTTTTTGATTATCCTATTTCTGTAAAATATCAGACCTTTGCCAATATGGGGTTAAGCCGAACTATTCATGCAGGTTTTGGTTATTTAAAAAGCATGATTCGCAAAAGAAAGGAAAACTCTTTAGAAGACTTTTACATCAATCGTTTTGGTAAACCTTTATATAAAATGTTCTTCGAAGATTATACAGAAAAACTCTGGGGTATTCACCCATCAAAGATTGATTCTTCCTGGGGTGCTCAAAGAGTAAAAGGTCTTTCTATCTTAAAGCTTTTAACAACAGCTCTAACTAAGCCTTTCATAAAGAATCAGAAAGTTGAAACTTCTCTAATAGAATCCTATATTTATCCTAAGTTTGGTCCTGGTCAATATTGGGAAACCATGGCAGAAGAAATCAAAAAACTTGGCGGTGAAATAATACTGAATGCCGAAGTTAGTGAAGTAATTACTGCTGTAGAAAAAGGGAAACATCTGATTAAATCTGTTGCCTTCTCACAGAATGGCTCTAAAAAAGTTGTATCTGGAGATTATTACATTTCTTCAATGCCTATAAAAGACTTGATTCAAGCTATGCCGGCAGAAACTCCAGAAAATGTAAAGGAAATTGCCGGCGGGCTTCCATACAGAGATTTCATAACCGTTGGCCTGCTCGTAAACAAACTCAAAATAAAAAACACAACCAACAGAAAGACTCTCGGTGACATTGTTCCAGACTGCTGGATATATATTCAGGAACGAGAAGTTAAGCTCGGAAGGCTGCAGATCTTTAACAACTGGTCGCCTTATATGCTTAAAGACCCTGAACACAACGTATGGATAGGTTTGGAATATTTCTGCAATGAAGGCGACAAGATGTGGAATACTCCAGAAGATGAATTTATTAAATTCGCCATTGATGAGCTAGATAAAATAGGTATAATCGACAAAAACGATGTTTTAGATTCCGTTAGAATAAAAATGAAAAAAGCCTACCCCGCTTATTTTGGAACTTATAACAGATTCAGTGAAGTTCAAGATTATCTCGAAAGTTTTAATAATCTATATTGTGTAGGTAGAAACGGTCAGCATCGCTATAACAACATGGACCACTCGATGATGACATCAGTAGAAGCCGTTAAAGCTATTTGCGGTGAAACAGACAAATCCATAATATGGAAAGTCAACACAGAAAAAGACTACCACGAAGCAGGCAATAAAAACTGAAAATTTATTTAAAAGGAGAAAAATACTTTGAAATTCTTAGCTTCTATGACAGATAAAGTTTTGAAGTGTTTTTCTCTAGTTTTTATTTCTGCTGTTTTGGTTTTCATTCCATTAAAGATACTTTCTTATGGTTGGTCTCCAAATTATGCAATGCTTATCAGCTCTGCTTTAACCCAGAACGGAGATATAGCAGTATCACAAGAAACTATCAAAGAAAGCATAAAAGAAAATAAGACTATTTATGAAAAAGCTAAAGAAAACAATCTTATATACATAGTTACTGGAACCTTTATTGTATTCAACATAATTGGCCTTTGTTTCGCATCAAATAGTTTTGCATGGTTTGCCTCTTTAATAATATTAATGCTAGCAAACGGCAATTTTATTTTACGAATATTGAATTGTTCTCCTCAGATATTGCTCTGTTTGCTTTTATTATGTCTATACCCGATGTTCTCAAGCTGTTTGAAAGAGTATCCCAAAACAGCTTCTTTTGCGATACTCCTTTATATTATTATGCTGAGAAGTATCATTTCTCCTGAAGTTTATGCTATTGATGAAATAAATATCAGCTATAAATATATCTGGCAACTGCCTCTTAGTGAATTTATTCCTATAATAATAGAAAACTGCTGGATATTCTTCGCATTTTTATTAATCTGTTTAAGTGCTTACAAAAACAAAACTCGATTTATTCAGCAATTCGACAACCCAATATTATTCAATGCACTTCTTTTTCAATTAATGATTAATTTGGGATATTCTGATTTAGCCATGTTTAGAGATACCCTAGCACTAATATGGATGACGGAGGAACTTTCTGAAATAATTAAGAAATCTGCTTGTTTTAAAGAATTAAGAGTTAAAGCAGCTTTGGGATGTTTTGTATTAGTAGTTTTTACTCTTATGGCAACACATGACGGGTCAGGACGCTATAGCAAAAAAGCAATAGAAAGAATGCCTGTAGATTTTTCCCTTAAAGAACTGAAAGGATGGGCTCCAGAACCAGGAGGAATCATATACAATGATAGTTTGGACTTTGCTGTTTCACAGTATTACGCTAAGCCAAACGCTGAGTTTTCTTATGTTTATCTGAATAATTTTTCTTTGTTTGAAAAAGAAAGAGAAAATATCCTTAACATAAAAAGAATGATAAATAACAAGCAAACCCCTCTTCCAGAATTCTATGAGAGCTGGGTAGAACAAATGACTCCTAAAGACCGCCTGATAGCCTCAAAAAGAATAAATGGGTTTGAAAACATTGAATGGCTTAAATGCGGCAGAGTATTGTGGTTAGGTAGATTAAAAAAAGAATAAAAAAACTAGAACTAAAAATAAAATAATACTCGCTTTTATTACATTTTTCGGTTAAAATCTTTGTCACTCATTCAATTACACTTTTTATTCACAATATTTGTCGAGGTTAACAATGGAATCGGATTTAAGCCAAGCCAAAAGTAGAAGTCACTGGTCGTCTACCTTTGGGTTTGTTATGGCAGCAGCAGGTTCAGCAGTAGGGTTAGGCAATCTTTGGAAATTTCCTTATCTGGTTGGTGCAAACGGCGGAAGCGCCTTCATAGTAATTTATATTCTTTTATTGTTTTTCATAGGTGTTCCTTTGGTAATAGCAGAGATAACCATAGGAAGATTCGGACAATTAAATCCGGTAGGTTCTTTTGGTTTAATTTCACCAAAATTAAAATGGGTTGGTGGAATGGGTCTAGTAACCGGGTTTATACTTATTTCATTTTACCCCGTTGTCGGCGGATGGATTTTATACTATTTGTATCACAGCTTTGTCAGCTTCGGGGAAAACCCTGACTATGCTCAGATTTTTGCTAATTATACTTCTAATTCTACTTACCCTATTGTTACCCTTTTTATTTTTTCTGTGATGAACTACCTTATTGTTGCCTTAGGAGTTGAAAAAGGCATCGAAAAGTATTCTAAAATTATGATGCCGGCTTTGCTGGTTATTCTTATTGTTGTAACTCTTAGAACCCTTACATTAGAAGGAAGCTGGGAAGGCGTTAAATTCATATTCCACCCGGATTTTTCAAAAGTTAACGGAAAAACAATTCTAGCGGCAGTAGGTCAGGTATTCTTCTCATTATCGCTAGGTATGGGTGCTTTGCTTACTTATGGGAGTTATTTAAGCAAAAAAGATAATTTATTCAAGTCTTCTATTTCTATTCCCATTATAGACACCTTGGTTGCTTTTTTAGCAACAATAGCAATAATGCCTGCTGTTTTTGCCTTTAAATTTGAACCAGCTGCCGGTCCTTCTCTGATATTTATAACTTTACCGGCAATATTTACCAAAATGCCGATGGGAACGTTTATTTCTATTATATTCTTTACATTGATGTTGTTTGCAGCTCTAACATCTTCTATTTCAATGCTTGAAGGTTTAGTTTCTTATCTTATAGACAGATGGCACTGGAAACGTTTCACTGCCACTACAGCAGTAGCAATAGTTGTTTTCTTGCTCGGTATTCCATGCGCATTAAGCTTTGGGCTGCTAAAAGACACTAGTATTCTTCCAGGGAAAACAATATTTGATTCAATGGATTTCATTGCCTCCAACATACTGCTTCCATTCGGCGGAATTATGCTCAGTATCTGCGTTGGTTGGATATGGGATGGTGGTCTTAGATACGAAACTATTATTGTTAGAAATCAAAAGGGTGGACCTGATGTTGTAACAAACGGTTATGTATTTAATTCTTGTTTGAGAGAAATTACCAATCAGGGAACCTTAAACTTTCCGTTCATGTCTGCCTGGATATTTATTATAAAATGGGTTGCACCTATTGTTGTTCTTGCTATTTTTATAGATAACCTATATTAAATAACCTCAAACTAATCTTGCCATTAGAGGCAAGATTATGTACAATTAAAGAAATATCTTAAACAAAGAGAGCCTTTATGATGTGCAATAGGAAAAAGATTCTCATATATTCAGTTATATTTTGTTTTATCGGCAGTTTATTGTTTGCTGATTCTCCGTTCGATGTAAAAATTAGTTCTGATAAAAACAAATTAGAAACTGAATCAGTATCATCGGGGCAGTCTTTGTCTGAAAAACAGATAGAAAAAGAAACCAATAACCAAGTATCTAATATCGAAGGAATAATAAAAGTCAACACTTCCTTAAGACTTAGGGAATATCCTTGGGGACCAGTTATCGGCAAATATACCAATAACACCAAATGTATTATAATTGGTGAAGAAGGCGAGTTTTATAAAGTCACAATTAACGGCGTAACAGGTTATCTGCACAAAAACTATGTTTCAACAGATTCAAAACCTGCCAGCAGAGTAGAACCAGATTACCCTGGTGATTGTAAAAACGGTGGTTATATTGCAAAAAATACAGCAAACAGCCCATCAAATACAAATACTTCTTCTAACAATAATAAAAGCTATACTAAGACCACATCAAATGTCAGCAACAATCAGACGAGTTCTTTTGTAGGCTCTAGTTATAGATCTGGTTCAAGTTCGTCATATACCACGATAAATGTTTCCAATCTTCCCGTTAAAGAATCAGTTATAGGGCAGAAACAAGGTGACGGAACCGCTGCAGGTGCTATCACATGGGCCAAAGACCAGATGGCCGGCGGCACAAAGATGGGCTTTAACAAAAACAACGGCAAGATATCTCAAAACGAAACCTGCTGGAATTATTATTGTGGTGCATTTATCGCTACCGCATGGGGCAGAAAAGTTCCTCAAATGGTTGGTGGAAGTGCATACGAACAGTATAAAAACTTCAAAAGAGACGGCATGATTCACACAGATAAGAATCCACCGGCTGGCGCAATCATGTTTACAGCCCCCACAGCAACTAGTAAATACGGTCATGTTTTTATGGCAACCGGAGAAATTACATCTAACGGTGAACCAATGGTTATAACCTCCGGTTGGAAAGGCCATAACGGCATTTCAACCATGCCTCTCTCTCAAATGATTGGCTCAAAACAGTATTTAGGCTGGGCAATGCCTTAAAAAAGGAAAAAATTAAACTTTTTTGTTATTATAGAGTATTATCTTTGATATAGTGTTTTTAGTATTGAAGTCGATGCATATGATATGAAATACAGTTGAAACAGCTTTCGGAGGTATTATTTTGAATAAAAATATTAAATATTCGATTTTTTGTTCTATTATCATATTGTTAGGTACCTCTAACAACATTTTAGCTACTCCCTTCGAAGATAAAACTATAGAAGCATCATCAGGAGTAAAAGCAAGTGTTTTAGAGACACAAGATATTTCTGTTAAAGAAGAAGTTAAAACCAATGATGCCTCTGAAAAAAAATCAGAAGAAAGTTCTCAAGAAGTTCAATCAGAAGAAATTTATGGTGTCATACAGGTTGGTAGTTCTTGTCTCAGATTAAGAGAGTATCCTTGGGGACCAGTACTTGGTACCTATACCACCAACACCAGATGTAAAATAATCGGTGAAGATGGCGAATTTTATAAAGTCGACATAAATGGCGCTATCGGTTACATGCATAAGAACTATGTTTCCACTTCGAAACAACCTGCAAGCGAAGTAGAACCAGATTATCCTGGTAATTGCAAAACAGGTGGATATATACCACAAACAAATTATAGCAGTACAAATAACAATAGTAATTCTTCAAATTCTACCCCAACTTATTCAAATTCTTCTGTTGAAGTTAAAGACTCAGTCCTTGGTCAACCTTGCGGTGATGGCACAGCTGCAGGAGCAGTAACCTGGGCAAAAGACCAGATGGCCGGAGGAAACCAAAAAGGCATAAATAAAAACACTGGTTGTTCTTCTCAAAACGAAAATTGTTGGGATTTTTGGTGTGCTGCTTTTGTTGGAAGCGCTTGGGGGCATAAAGTGCCTCAAATGGTTGCTGGCTGTGCTTATGAACAATACCAAAACTTCAAAAGAGACGGCATGATTCATACCGACAAAAATCCACCCGCAGGTGCTATTATGTTTACTGCACCAACTAGCGGGAATAAATACGGGCATGTATTCTTAGCCAGTGGAGAATATGATGAAAATGGTGAACCAATAGTAATAACCTCTGGTGGAAACTGTTTCCACGGAATACAAGCCATGCCTCTTTCTAAGTTGGTTGGCGGTCTGCAATACTTAGGCTGGGCAATGCCAGAATAACAGTTAATAAAAGACTCCTTGGTTATAAATTTATAACTAAGGAGTTTTTTTTATTTATTTTTTCTATTAAATAAAAAACTATTTTATTCTTTTTAGAGTATTATTTATTGATATCTTATTTCTAGTATTGCTGTTTTAATATATGATGTGTACAATAAAAAAAGATAATATTTTTAAGGTGATATTATGAAAAAAATAATTAAGTATTCTATTTTCTGTTCTATTCTTATATTGTTAGGTAGTTCTGGCAACCTTTTAAGAGCTACTCCGTTTGAAGAAGACCAAAATGTTTCTATTCAGGCTGAAACTAAAACAAATAAATTAGAAACAGCTGATATCACAGTAAAAGAAGAAAAAACATCTGAAGAAAAGAAAAAAGAAGAAACTTCTTCTAATTCATCAGCAAAAACAGAAGAAATAGAAGGAATAGTTCAAGTAGGCAACTCCTGTCTCAGACTAAGAGAATACCCTTGGGGACCAGTTATCAGCACTTATACCACAAACACAAAATGTACAATACTAGGTGAAGAAGGGGAATTCTACAAAGTCAATATCAATGGCACTATTGGCTACATGCATAAAAACTTTGTATCAACAGCAAAACAGCCAGCAAGTGAAGTAGAACCGGATTATCCCGGCAACTGCAGAAGAGGCGGCTACATAGCCAGAACAGATTCTTCTGGTTCAAATACCACAGCAAAATCAGACAAAAAATCATCTTCTAGTTCAAGCGTAGAAGTTAAATCATCAGTAATTGGACAGCCAGCTGGTGATGGTACCGCCGCAGGCGCAGTAACATGGGCTAAAGACCAGATGGCAGGCGGCAGCAAAAAAGGCTTAAATAGAAACAATAAAAAGACCTCCTCAGATCCTAAATGCTGGAATTACTGGTGCGGCGCTTTTGTTGGAACAGCCTGGGGCCACAAAGTTCCTCAAATGTGTGCCGGAAGCGCTTATGGACAATACAAGAATTTTAAAAGAGACGGTATGATTCATACCGACAAAAATCCGCCTGCTGGCGCTATAATGTTTACTGGCCCAACAGCAACCAACGAATACGGACATGTATTCTTAGCTTCTGGTGAAGTTGATGCCAACGGCGAACCAATAGTAATCACATCAGGTTGGAATGGTCATGACGGTATAACAACTATGACTCTTTCCAGAATGATTGGCAGAAACACTTACTTAGGCTGGGCAATGCCAGAATAATAATTTTAAATTAATAATAAAAAAGCACCTGTTTTTATAACAGGTGCTTTTTTATTTTATGTTTTTCAGCTTTCTAGCCTCGTTAATATCTACGGAAACAGAATTCAAATACTTAGGAATAATACTGGTTACAATATCACAAACAAAACTATGCTAAAACTTAAAAAGGCTATGTTTTAAAAACATAGCCTTTTTTAAGTGCCGGGAACGGGACTTGAACCCGTATGGCGCAAGCCACACGCCCCTCAAACGTGCGTGTCTACCAGTTCCACCAT
>JAFXRA010000153.1 GCA_017526725.1 Candidatus Rifleibacteriota bacterium | reverse complement strand
ATATAGCTTACTTCAGCAGTTCCAAGCTATGTTCTTTATTGAGATTCTGACACATCTTAACAAATTTATCTAATGGAACATCATTAAGCTTCTTGTTTCCGCGAGCGGTAATAGCTACGGTCTTGGTTTCTGCTTCCTTATTACCTAATACAACAATAAATGGGTCTCTATTATTGTGGAAATCTTTAATCTTAGCCTTCATATTGTGGTCAGAGAAATCTGCTTCAGCTCTGATACCAGCAGCTCTCAAAGTTTCTAAAACTTCCTTAGCATATTCATTATGTTCTGGCATTATAGGAACGATTCCTACCTGGAACGGAGACAGCCAGAATGGGAACTGACCCTTGAAATTTTCTATAAGAATACCGATGAATCTTTCCAACGAACCGAATATAGCACGGTGAATCATAACTGGGCGCTTGTAGCTACCATCATCAGCAACATACTTCAAATCAAAGTTCAATGGAAGCTGGAAGTCTAACTGAATTGTGCCCATCTGCCATTCACGACCTAAGCAGTCTTTCATCTGAAGGTCAATCTTTGGACCGTAGAAAGCGCCGTCGCCTTCATTGATTTCGTATTTGCCTTCGCCATAAGTTTTATCAAGAATGTCTTTCAATGCTTTTTCAGCATTGTTCCAAACTTCGATATCACCCATATAATCATCTGGTCTAGTTGAAAGTTCAACACGGTAAGTTAAACCGAAAGTATTATATATTTCAGTAGCGATTTCCATAATATCTTTGATTTCAGAAGCAATCTGATCTTCTGTTACAAATATATGAGCATCGTCCTGTCTGAATTCCTGAACGCGGAATAAACCATTTAATTCACCAGACTTTTCTTTTCTATGAATAACGTCAACCTGGCTGATGCGTATTGGAAGTTCTTTGTAAGAATTAAGTTTTCTTCTATAAACATTTATAGCATTCGGGCAGTTCATTGGTTTTGCAGCATATGTTGAATTGCTTTCATCGTCATAAATGCGCTTTCCGTTATCATCGAGTTCAAAACCAGGAACCAGGAACATATTATTGCGATAGTGACCCCAGTGACCTGAAGTTACCCAAAGCTGTTTATTGTTGATAACAGGAGCTGAAATTTCCTGATAGCCGTGAATATCATGGACAGAACGCCAATAATCCAACAAAGCGTTGTAAAGTCTCCAGCCTCTTGGCAACCAGTAAGGCATACCTGGAGCTGTTTCATCAAACATAAACAAATCAAGCTGAGGACCTAATTTCTTATGGTCGCGTTCCATAGCTTCTTTAATGAGCTTCAAATGTTCACTGAGTTCCTGTTTGGTTTCAAAAGCATAAACATAGATTCTCTGAAGCTGGTCTCTATGTTCATCACCACGCCAGTAAGCACCAGAAACTGATTTAACCTTAAAAGCAGCGTTCATTAATTCCTGAGAATTAGCAATATGTGGACCTCTGCAAAGGTCTTTGAAATCGTCGCCAGTATAATAAACAGTTATCTTTTCGTCTTCTGGAAGGTCGTTAATCAGTTCTACTTTGAACTTCTGGTCTGCAAATTCTTTTAAAGCTTCTTCACGAGAAAGTTCTTTTACATTCCAAACTTCTCTTCTCTTGATGATTTCGTGCATCTTATCTTCGATTGTCTTGAAATCTTCATTAGTTACTGTTCTTGGAAGAATGAAATCGTAATAGAAACCATCAGCAATCTGAGGGCCTATAGCAATCTGGACATTTTCTTTACCGAAAATTTCCATAACAGATTTTGCTAGAATATGAGCCAATGAATGGCGGTAAACTTCAGAATAAAATTTTTTATATTCTTCTTTATTTTCTTTATCCATGTTGAACCCTTCAAAAATATTTTGTGCGGCTATTATACCACTAACCAATTTTGATAACAACTATTTATGAAGTTAGAAGGGTTAGAAGAGTTGGAAGGGTGAGAAGTGTTAATAGTGTGACGCTGTGCTGTGGGACACTTCGTCGTGGGACGTTACACTGTGGGAATTGTCGAACAACTACCACGGGCAGCGTCAGCTGCCGTCTCACAGATTGCGGTAGCAATCGTCTCACAGAGGCTTTGGCCTCGTCTCACTTTACACATCCTATGTTGCTCTGTCGCTCTGTTGCTCTGTTCCTCTGTCGCTCTGTTCCTCTGTCGCTCTGTCGCTCTGTTGCTCTGTTCCTCTGTTGCTCTGTCGCTCTTTGCTCTACGCTCTTTTGCTCTAAAAATAATATCTTGACGTAAAATTTTATTGATGTTATTAGTTTAAATATTGAGAAATAAAGTGTTTTTCCCAAATGATCATTTTAAGGAGTGATTTTTAATTATGGCAAGAGTTTACAATTTTTCCGCCGGTCCAGCCGTTCTCCCAGAAGAAGTTTTGAAAAAAGCTGCTGATCAGATGATGGATTACGAAGGTTCAGGCATGAGCGTTATGGAAATGAGCCACCGCTCTTCTACTTATCAAAAGATTATTGATGACGCTGAAGCCGGTATCCGCAAATTAATGGATATTCCATCTAACTATAAAGTTCTTTTCCTTCAGGGTGGCGCTAACCTCCAGTTCCTAATGATTCCTATGAATTTAGCTGTAACAAAGAAAGCTGATTTTGTTGATTCTGGAGAATGGTCTAGCAAGGCTATTAAAGAAGCAAAGAAATACGGTGTAGACGTCCATGTAGTCGCTTCTTCAACTCAAGACAACAATAGATATTATCCAAAATATAAAGCAGAAGATGTTAGAAAAGATGCAGATTATTTGCATGTAACTTCTAATAATACTATTTACGGAACCAAGTGCATGAAGGTTCCTCAGATCAGCATTCCTTTAGTAGCTGATATGTCTTCTAATATCATGAGTGAACGTTTCAACGTAGCAGATTATGGTTTGATTTATGCTGGCGCTCAGAAGAATATTGGTCCTGCTGGTGTTACAATTGTTATTGTTCGTGATGATTTAATCGGCAGAATTCCGAACCTTCCAACCATGCTTGATTATAAGACTCATGCAGACAAGGGTTCAATGTATAACACTCCGCCAACATATGGTATTTATATAGCAAAATTAGTATTCGAACACATGCTTTCTAAGGGTGGCGTAGCATACTACGAAGAATTGAACAAGAAGAAAGCTGCAATTGTTTATGATGCAATTGATAATTCTAAATTACTCAAGGCACACATAACTCCAGAACATGCAGAAGATCGTTCAATCATGAATATTCCATTCTTTGGACCAAATGAAGAAATCAACAAGAAATTCTTGGCTGAAGCAGCTGCTGAAGGTCTTGTAACTCTTAAGGGTCACAGAAATATTGGTGGTATGAGAGCTTCTATCTATAATGCAATGCCAATCGAAGGCTGCCAGAAACTTGCTGATTTCATCAGAAAATTCGATAAGGAAAATGCCTGATTTGTAGGGAAAAGGGTAAAGGGTGTAGGGATTAGGAATAAAGAATAGAGATAAGATTGGTGTGATGGTTTAGAGGCTTAGCCTCTTGGTTATATTGTTAAGTTATAGCTTTGCAAAATATCTAATATCTGAAATTATATTTACTTTGCAATCTTCGATTAAACAATAATACCTAACACACCCAACACCAATAAAACCTAAGATTTGCTAAAACAATCCCCTCCTCCCTCCACCCTACCCCCTAAAAAGTGGATAGCTTACAAAGATTCATATAAAGATAAAGAAAGGAATACTTATAAAAATGACTAAAAAGATACTTGTTGCTACTGAAAAACCCTTTGCAAAAGAAGCTACTGAACTCATGAAAGCCGCTCTTAAAGACGGTTATGAAATGACATTCTTAGAAAAATATACAAGTGTTGATGAATTCAAAGCTGCTGTAAAAGATGTTGATGCTCTTATTATCAGAAGTGATAAAGCAACAAAAGAAATTATGGATGCAGCCAAGAATCTTAAGATTATCGTAAGAGCTGGTGCTGGTTTTGATAATATCGACCTTCCAGAAGCCACTGCTCACGGTCTTGTTGCTATGAACACTCCTGGTCAGAACTCTAATGCTGTTGCAGAACTTGCAATCGGCATGATGATTATGATTGCCCGCAACAATTACAACGGTAAATCAGGAACTGAAATTCACGGAAAGAAACTCGGTATCTACGGTTACGGCAATGTCGGCAGACTTATCGGCAAATATGCTATGGGCTTCGGTATGGAAGTTATTGCATACGACCCATATCTTACTAAAGAAGTTATCGAAGCTACTGGCGCTAAACAATGCACTGATCTTGATGCTCTCTTTGGAACCTGCCATTATGTTTCTCTCCACTGCCCAGCCAACGATGAAACCAAAAATTCTATCAATATGAGCAAGATGGGCAAAATGCCAAAGGGTGCTACTCTTGTAAATACTGCTCGTAAAGAAGTTGTCTGCGAAGAATCTTTGAAGAAGATGCTTGCTGAAAGACCAGACTTCAAATATGTTGCAGACGTTGCTCCTGACTGTGCTGCTGAACTTAAAGAAAAATATGCTGACAGAGTATTCTTCACACCAAAGAAACTTGGTGCTCAGACAGAAGAAGCTAACATTAATGCTGGTGTAGCTGCTGTTAAACAGATTATGGATTTCTTTGAAACCGGCAACAAAAAATTCCAAGTAAATAAATAAAAATTAAAAAGCTTCACGATTAAATCGTGAAGCTTTTTTTATATAAGAAACTATGACTATATTTCCATTCTTTGTGATTTCCGCAGTTATAAGTTTTGCTGCATATGGTATTATTGCTTTAACAGGCAGACACACCAGAGCAGAAGAAAGAAGATTTACAGCCAAGAATAGAGCGCTATTTATTCACAGTTTCCCAATTCTCTTCTATTACACTATAGGAACCCTAATCACTTCTTTATTATTCTTTTTTATAACTGTAATTAAATATGCTCCTCCAGCTGATATTTCTAAATTGATGGATAAAGAGTTTTCAATAACTGATCTAATAATTCCAGTTACAATTTTAGTAGCTATATTTTTACCCAGTTCACTAAAGAATTATTCAACCGCTTCCAAAGAATTAAAAGAAAATTATCCTTTACTTATTATTCCGGTTCTATTAATGGTATTATTTAATGCTATAACCATAACACTGATGTTATTATTAATTTTAAAAAAATAAAAAGCTTTTCTGGGTATATAATAATGTCTTATTTATCGCTATTTACACTTTTGTTTAGTTTATTTATTATTTCTATTTGCACAATAATCCCTTCTAAAGATAATTATAAAGACAAAATTAAAGAATATAAAAATGATGAGTTAAGAATTTCATTAAATAAAGCATTCCCTTTATCCTGGAGAATTACTTTAATTACTGCCGCTGTTTCTTCTTTCTCCATGCTTATTTTATATTTTTTATATTTATATGATTATTTTTATATCGTATATTTAATAGATATAAAAGATCATTTCATAATATTACTAATTTTTGTTTGTATTATTACTATTCTATCTTTTGTCATATTTAAAGAATACAAAAAGCTTAATAGTGAAATAAAAACAAAAAGACCTTATCTTTTAATTTCAATTATATTTGCATTATTTTCTTTATCAGGCTCAGCAACAATTTCATTTACGGTTATTACCAATAAATTGTTAGATTTTTCTATCTGCAGTAAAGAAATAGTAAATGTAACAGAAAAATACACAAGGGGCCATGACAGCGTAAATGGTCAAAAAGAATATTATATTGTAATAGAGCCACCAATTGCCAATAACAAAACATTAGAACTAACTTCTAGCACTTATAATTCAATAAATAAAGGGAATAAAATAGAAATAAATGTTCATACAGGACTTTTAGGAATTAAATATTTTACAAATAGAGATTTAGAAAAAATAAAATAATTATGATAAATATATATTTTTGAAAAAATCAATTTTATCTTTGGAAATCTTTAAACCATCTCGAATAAAACCGTTAAAATCACCATATAATTCTTCTATCTTTTGATAAACACCTAATAGATATTCTTCTTTGGCGCCAAATAAGTATTCTATTGTTTTATTAAATACTGACAATTCGTCAGATGAAGGTTCAGGATTTAAATACTTTTGAGATAGTCTCAATGCTATTTCTGCTACTTCATCTTTTATGCATTCATTTGTATAAAGATAGTCCTCAAAAATATCTTCTCTAGCAACACCTAATAATTCTTCTATAATAACTGCGCCAAAACCCGCTCTGTCTTTTCCGGCTGTACAATGCCACAAAGCAGCTTTATCTCTTTTTTTCAAAAGCAATTCTATAAAGGTTTTATAACTAGTAATGGGTAATTCATCGGTAACAAAGCTTTTATAAATATAAATCATATGATTTCTAGCGCCTTCAGAATTATCTGCAAATCTCTGAACGAGAGAAAGCGTAGCCTTCTTTTCTCTGGTTATTCCTTCTGTAAGTTCTCTGATAACTGGGAGATTAACTTTCTCTGCACCTTTGATTTCAGGGTCAGCTTTTTCTATTGTTTCTCTTTTAGATCTGAAATCAAAAATGATTTCAACCATTTTACTCAGTTTTTCTATATCAGATTCACTAGCGCCAGTCAGATGTCCGCTTCTGAGAAGTTTGCCCTTAGCAATTCTTTTGCCATCTTTGGTTACAAGACTGCCTAAATCACGTACATTATTCAGTTTTTCAAATTCTAATTTTTCACTTTTCATAAAAAATATTACGCGGGAATCATGTTTTCTAAGATTTCTAACAGAACGTCAGGTTGTACTGGTTTGCTGAGGTGTGCGTTGAGACCTGCTTGCAAACTTCTTTGAACATCTTCGTCAAAAGCATTAGCCGTTAATGCAATTATCGGAATAGTCTTAGAATCATCATGACCTAAGCTACGAATCTTTTTGGTTGCTTCTAAACCATCCATCTCAGGCATTCTCATATCCATCAAAATTGCGTCATAATATCCAGGTTCGTGTGATTCAAACATTTCAACAGCAACTTTCCCATTAACAGCATGTTCTACAATCATATCACGCATTTTCAAAATCATTATCATAATTTCTGCGTTAATCTGCATATCTTCAGCTAATAAAATGCGTTTGCCTTTTAAATCAACCTTATTAGAAATTGCAGTCTTGATTTTTTTCTTCTTGACGGCTTCTTTAAATTCGTCTAAAAGGTTTGAAGCAAAAAGAGGTTTAGCAATAAAACTATCTACTCCAGCAGCTATGGCCTCGTCTATAATATCATCCCAGTTATAAGCTGTTAGAATAATAATTGCAGATTCATTTGCTATTATCGATCTAATTTGTCGTGTTGTTTCAATGCCGTCCATATCTGGCATCTGCCAATCCACTACTATAAGATTGAAAGGCTCTCGTCTAGCATGTCGTATCTTAACCATTTCTATTGCTTCTCTACCAGAATTAGCAATTTCTGATTTGATACCGACTTTTTCTAAAACTAGTTTTGCGTGTTCAGAAGCAACTTTATCGTCATCAACCAAAAGCACAGATAAATCTTGCAATCTAATTTCTTCTGCTTTTTCATTAGCAGAGTTTCTCTTAGAATCTAACAAGGTTACTGTTACTGTAAAAGTGGTACCAACGCCTTTTTCGCTTTCTACATCAATATCTCCATTCATCAACTTTACAATACTCTTAGTTATTGCCATTCCAAGACCAGAACTACCATATTTGTTAGTTAGAGATGAATCTTCCTGAGTAAAACTTTCAAATATCTTAGGCAAAAATTCTTTACTGATACCAATGCCAGTATCTTTAATCACAAACTTGAAAGTTGATTTACCATTAAAACTTGCTGTATTAGATATTAAAAGGCTGACTTTACCGCCTTTATTAGTAAATTTAACTGCATTACCAAGAATATTTATCAAAACCTGGCGAAGTTTGGTGTTATCACCAATATAATAATCAGCAATATTACCTTCTAACCGGCAGTCATATTCTATTTCTTTCTCTCGGCACTGAGAGCTGAATATGGTATTTATCTGTTCTATTAACTTAGAGAAAAGGAATTCTTCATTCCTGATAACCATTCTGCCAGATTCGATTCTAGACATATCAAGAATATCATTGATCAAACTAAGTAGATGTTGAGCTGAAGTTCCTATCTTTTCGAGTATATCTCTAGTTTTATCGGAAATATCAGGGTCATGCAAGGCTATACTGTCCAATCCTATGATAGCATTCATTGGGGTTCTTATTTCATGACTCATATTAGACAAGAAAATAGTCTTAGCTTTACTAGCTTCCTCTGCGGTTTTTAAAGCCTCACTCAAAGTCTTGCTTTTCTGCAAAGAATCACGCATTTCAGCATCAATATCTGTAAATCCAACCCCTATCAATTGTATCTCGTTTTCTTCATCTACTTTTGAATGTCGAACACGTGCCATTTTTAACATTTCGTAGGCTTCTATACCATCATGAATTGCTAGATAACGAAATGATATTACCTGCTCGCACATTAATTTCTCACGAATGTTTTCTGGCTTTATAAAGTCAAGAAATCCTTCTCTATAGCTTTCTGCAACATGTGCATTAGCATATTCTGTAACCTTTGCCATATATGGAAAAGGATTACCGTCAACCACTCTACCCGCTAATTTAATATCGCTTCTAATGCAAACAGCTTCATCTTCTTTTAAATCAACATAATAAACACTGCGATAATCAGAAGATAAAGCTGTTATCATATAATCAGCCTGAGTTTTCTGTTTTTCCTGTTCAAGAAGTTGTTGCTGAATACTAAGTCGTTGTTCTAATTCTTCCTGTTTAATTTTGTTTTCAGAATCTATCTTTTCTTTTTCAAATTCTAACTTTGCTTTTTTTCTATTTTGAACAATAATTACACCAAACATAATTATAAGAATTATTGTTGCAGAAATTGCCTGAATAAGACTTCTAACAAGAATACTGTCGGAAATATTGCTGATTTGATTATTTAAAACACTTTCTCTGATTAAATAAGTTAAAACCCAATCTGTGTTTGGAATTGGTTCATAGTAAAGAGTTTCCTTAATATTATTATAAGTAAAGCTAATAACTCCATCTTTACCTTTAGTGAATCTTTTTTCAAAGTTAAGATATGAAATATCAGAATCATAAGAAGCATTTTTCATGGCATCAAGAAGATTATCTTCCTGAGCTAAGCCACCAAGAACCAAATTGGTAAGAGCAACACCTTTTTGTGTATAGATATTGCAAAAGGTAGTTTTATTATTATCTGTTTGAAGAGAAACCATATCAATCATATTTGTCATTGCAATTTCTATAAAACAGATTTTGAGTTCTTTGTCGGCAACCCTCATACTATCTAAAGGAACAGCTATTATTACTTTTTTGTCTTTTTTGCTAACGTCTTTAATTAAAATTTTATCTCTTTTTAAAGTTTTATAATCGAAAGGATATTGCTCTATGTCAGTCTGTGGGCCAGATGAAGTATAAACGACCCCTTCAGTATCTACAAAAGCAAATTTTTCCAAGCTGTAAAGCTTTTTCATTCTGTCTTGATAACGCTGTAAATTTTCAACAGACATCAAGTCGTCACTTTCAAGAAGACTAATGGCGGTATGAATTTTTTCCAGATAATAATTCAAAGAGGAAGAAACAACCTGTGCACGTCGGCCAGCTAATTCTTCTAAGTAAAGCAGACTGACAGAATTTACAGCTTTTTCTGTATCAACGTTTGCCCTCTTACTATTCCAGAAGGTT
>JAFXRA010000152.1 GCA_017526725.1 Candidatus Rifleibacteriota bacterium | reverse complement strand
TTAAAGGATTTGAGGAGAGAGATTAAGGGAGAGAGGGGGAAAGAGTTGCTATGATTTCATTAACCATGTACAAAAATTTATTGGCTTCACCTGAATTTTTAAAATCTTCATCGCTTATCCAAATAGCATTATTAGAAGAAAAGACATCACTGCCTTCAGCAGTTATATTCCTTATATGAGGCAAGATTACCTTATATTTAATCTTGTATTCCTTGTCTATATCATTAATCTCTTTTAATAAATCAGAGAGAGGTCTATTCAAATATGTTTTTAAAACTCCGTTTTCTTTTGAATCAGTTTTTAAATCAACATATTTAGGATAAGAATTATGGTCTTTGCTATATCTTGTTATTGCTTCATTAATTAATTTTAAATTTGTTGCTGTTACAGCTCGTTTGGCATCATCCATATTATCTTTATAATAATTAAAAGAAACAAGAATCAGAACAGCCATTATAGCGAGTACAACAAAAATTTCCAAAATGGTAAAAGCTCTTTTGTTGCAACAAAAAAGATAATTCTTATATAGTACGCTATTATTAGAAACAGAATAAGTTTTCATTTTTCCTCTCTTTATTACAAATATAATAAAAAAAAGAAAAATAGCTATAGAAATAATCTTAAGAAATATTAATCATCAGTTTGTACAAGAACCACACGAAAACCCATGGTCTTATCTTTTGTATTCTTAGCACAACCATCTCTAGAAGCTGATCGGCATCTATAAGTTACTGAATTATAACAGCCACCTCTTCGAACATTTTGGTTACCGGCAGTAACTAAAGGATCCACAGCATCTTCAGGAGGATAGCCAGGATAATTATTTCCATTTACTTGTCTGAGATCTTTTACTAATTCATGAACATTTCCATGCATATCATATAAACCCCAGGCATTTGGCTTTTTTCTAGGGTCACCGACAAAGTGTGGGTTACTATTGGAATTTTTACTTTTTCTAAACCAGGCAACTTCATCTAGATTTGGGCAAAAATCATTATCTCCAATAGCAGTAAGCTCTTTACCATTATTTAAAGCCGATGTCGTTCCTGCTCTACAGGCATATTCCCACTGAGCTTCTGTAGGCAAATCAAATTTATAACCGTAAGGAACGAATCTGGAATACTCAGTATTAAGTTTATTGCAAAAATCATTAGCATCATTATAGGAAACACTATCAACAGGACGCATTTCATCTGAATTAAAATAGGAAGGATTGGTGCCCATTACTTTTTTATACTGTTTCTGAGTTACTTCGAATTTTCCAATCAAAAATTGTTTTGTAAGAGTTACCCAATGAGGGTTTTCGTTAGTTCTCCTTCCATATTCACTCATTGGAGCTCCCATTAGAAATCTGCCCGGAGGACAACAAACCATTTCAATATCAAATTCATCATTGACATTTACTGTGTTATAATCAGAATTCACATTGTTTATTGGTACAGAATTATCCTTAAGAGGAAAACTAAATCTTTCACCACCGATAAAAGTACTGGCTGAAATTCCTGAGTCTGGTTCCACAATTCTTACTTCATTAACTAAGTAATCTTTGGTTTCAACTCTTAAATGCTTAGCCATTTTCCATGTTCCAATTTCAGTGCTTTTGTCTACATTTCCTTCAAGAGAATCTCTTTTATGAGGCTCTGTAACACGGAAATAAATATCGTAACCTTTAGTATCGGCACCCTCTTGAAGGATTTGTGAAACAGTCTTATTTACAAAATAGCCAGATAGAGAAGAATTAAGCCCTTTATTAATCTTATTTTTTAAATCTTCAATGGAATCTTGTTTCCATTGGTATTTAGGGTAAGCCATGTGTTCTTTATAGTACCTATTTAGAGCATCATTAACTAACTTTTCGTTAGTTTTTCTTACTGCTATTTTTGCATCTTCAACATAATCTCTGTAATATGAAACAGAAACAGCAGACACTACTGCTAAAACAGAGATAACGATAAATACTTCTATAAGAGTAAAACCTTTTTTATTTTGAGCAATGTTAAACACCTTTATCAGATACCTCGATTACATGTAGTGTGACTAAAAGATATTTGTTGTTAGAGTAAATATTGCTTAATATAATTATAATTATTTTTCTTAAAACTTAAAATACATTTTGTTAAATTTTACTCATCTATCGGTACAAGAACAACACGAAATCCGACCGTAGCAGGCTTATTATTTTTTCCACTACCTTGTCTTGAAGCTGAACGGCACCTTTCGGCATCAATACTATAACCTCCTCCTCTATAACATTGTTCATTTCCAGATTCAACACATGGGTCTACTTCATCACCCGGATATTTTTCGTAAACACCTCCCACCACATTTCTAAGATCTTTTATCAATTCTTCAGCGTTGCCATGCATATCATAAATTCCCCAATTATTCGGATCCTTTTCGCCAACAGGATGAGGTCTATTTTGATTATTAACCTTAGAATTCTGCTTATACCATCCAACATTATTTAGATTGTTGCATGACCCTTTTGCTGAAGTAATATTTGTTCCATTATTCAAAGAAGTAGTAGTCCCAGCCCTGCAAGCATACTCCCATTGTGCTTCTGTAGGTAAATCAAATTTATATCCATAAGGAACCAGTCTTGCAAAATTAGTGTTCAGTTTTTCACAAAAATTAATTGCATCTTGTCTATTTACATTTGTAACCGGGAAAAAATCCTCTTTAAATTGAGATGGATTACTGCCCATTATTTCTAAATATTGTTTTTGAGTAATTTCATACTTACTAATTAAAAATTGTTTGGTAAGAGTTACAGTATGTTGATTCTCATTCTGCCTTCCTCCAAGTTCACCAGGGTTAGCTCCCATCTTAAAAATACCTGGTGGACAGCATACCATTTGGATATCAAGTTCTTCATCAGGTTCAATCGTATTATAACCAGTGCTGTCATTACGTATAGGAACAGAATTATCAATAATAGGGAAATTAAAAGTTTCAAGGCTGTTAAAAGTATTAGTAGGAAAAACTTCATCTTTTGGGATAATTCTTATTTCATTAACCAGATAATCTTTGGTTGCTACTCTTAGATTCTTAGACATTTTCCAAGTTCCAGCATCGGATGAGTTATCTATATTTCCGTTATCAGAACCTTTTTTGCGTGGTTCAGTAACTCGGAAATAAACTTCATAGCCTCCGGCATTAGAACCTTCAGAAAATATTTCCGAAACATTCTTATTTACAAAATAACCCGAAAGAAGCGAATCTAACCCCTTATAAACATTATTTTTAACGTCATTAATAGAATCTTGTTCCCAATCATATCTAGGGTATACCATGTGTTCTTTATAATATCTTTTTATCGCATCATTAACCAACTTTTCGTTAGTTTTTCTGACTGTCATTTTAGCATCTTCAACATAATCTTGATAATAAGAGACAGAAGCAACAGAAATTATAGCTAATACAGAGAGAGCGATAAATAACTCAATAAGAGTAAAACCCTTTTTACTGAGGCAAATATTGAAGCGGCGGCATCTTTTTACCACCAAACCTGATTTCGAAATGAAGCATGCCATTGATTCCACCCCCATCTACCTTTCCTATAACAGTTCCTTTATCTACAACTTCATTCAAACCAACCCACACATTATCTAATCTAGCGTAAACGGTGGAAAAACCACGTTGGTGTCCTAAAATAACCACATCACCTAAACCACTAAGGAAACCTTTATACAATACTTTCCCCTTAGCGGCAGCCATTATTTCAGCATCAGCAGCAGGTTTTATAAAAAGTGCACTGGCATCTTCACCACCTTTTTCAAAAACCTGTTCTCTAAGTTCTTTGCTAATCGGCCACATAAAATTCATTAATTTAGCAGCATCAGAATATGAACCCGAAAAATTTCCTTCTTCACTGCTGCTGGTCTTTTTCTTTTCTGGTTCGGAAGAAGCCGGCAATGCTGATACAGTTGCAACAGACTTAGAATTATTCGATGATACAGCAACTGAATCTTCTGTTATTCCCAATTCTTTTTCAAAGCCTGGTTTCGAAGCAAGCTTTGCCGCCTCTTCAATTTGCTTTTCTAATTGTTTGCGAGACGAAGCCAGTGATTTTTCTTTCTGCAAAAAAACCTTTTTCTCCATAAGAACAGAATTTAACATAGCATTCAAAGAAGACTGTTCTTTTGCCAGTTTCTTCTGTTTTTCAGTCATTTCCTTTTTACTAGCTTCTAAGGCGGCATTTTTTTCACTCAATCGCAGACTTATTCGTTTTATTTTTTCATCTTTAGCCTTTAGTTCTTCAATAATTGCTTTATCAGATTCTAACAAATACTTAACCATTTGGTAACGGTTAAGAAAAGCATTAAGGTCTTTGGCAAAAAGAACAGAACTAACTAAGGTTCCCTGTCTTATTTTATGAAGTTGAACCAGTCTGTTTCTAAATCTGGTTAAGAGTTCCCTAAGCTGTTTTCTGCTTTCAGCATTATCTTCTTCTAATCTTTTTATCTGCTGTAAAGCTTCTTCTTGATTCTTCGACAACTGCTCAATTTGAGAACCAAGATCTTTGATTTCCTGCTTTTTCTCTTTGATTCTTTTTTCAAGATTCTGGCTTTTCTTTTTCTGGCTATCAACCTTGATTTTCAAATATTTAATCTGAACATCAATAGCATCAATTTCATTCTGCAAATCTTCTGCAGTCTTTGCAGCAAAAGAATACTGCGGGCAAGCAGAAATAAAGAGCATAAGAGAAAGCAGTATTTTTAGATGCAAAGATAAGGCTTTCATATTAAACGCCTTCATACATAGCAGTAGAGCGACTGAATTTATTTATATCTCTAAGAGATATAAGACTGCCGGAAACTCCTAATACTACACCCATCATGAATAACTTCATTGCCAGCTTAAACAGTTGGTCATATCCAACATCAGCAGTAAAGAACGGTATTAATTCCGTTAATTTTGCCATAACAAAATTATAGCTTAAAGACAGCAGAAATACGGCAACAGTTGAAGCGAAAACGCCCTGAATCAAGCCTTCAACAATAAAAGGCCCTCTAACGAACCAGTTTGTTGCACCAACAAGCTTCATAATGATTATTTCTTCACGGCGCATAAAGAGTGTAAGTCTAACCGTATTATAAACAATAAATAAAGAAGCCAGACCTAATAAAATAATAACCACGAGGCTTGATACCCAGAGAAGTTTCGAAAGACCTTCAAACTGGCGGTATAATTCTTCCCCATAACTGAATGTATCTATAAGAGGCTCGTTTTTAAGTTTTTCAAGAAGCTTTTTCAAATCAGAACCACTTTTGACTTTGATTCTCAGGGTAGTCGGCAATGGATTTTCTTCAGCGGTTATGCCTATTTGCAACAATTGCTGTTCATTAGGGTCCGAAAACAGTTCTTTGGCAGCCTGTTCAGGTGAAACAACCTGTATTTTTTCAACTTCATCCAATGCGGTTAAACGTAAACTTAAAGTATTTGCAGAATCAATATCGGCAGTCTTTTTCAAATAGGCTGTAACCAATGCTTCAGACTGCATTTGAGACAGGAAACCTTCCATATTCATAGTGGCAAGAAGAAAGGTACCCATCATAACCAAAGCAATACTGATCGTAGAAATAGTAATAAATGACATTACTCCGGATTTACGCAGATTTGTTAAAGCTTCTACTATAAAAAATTTAAGATTAGATAATGACATTATAATGGACCTGCTTTTTATTCATATGCGTAAGTGCCGCATTCTTCATCTTTTACAATCTGACCTTCAACCAAAGCCAAAACTCTTTTTCTAAGTTTATTAACCAGATTATGGTTATGGGTTGCCATAATAACAGTTGTTCCTCTGGCGTTAATCTTAAGGAAAAGCTGCATGATTTCCTGAGAAATCATAGGGTCAAGATTACCGGTAGGTTCGTCTGTTACAAGAATCAAAGGATTATTGACAATAGCTCTGGCAATACAGACTCTTTGCTGTTCACCGCCAGAAAGCTCTGTCGGATACATTTTTCTTTTATGAGAAAGCCCAACCTGTTCTAAGGCTTCTTGAACCCTGTTGTTTATAACAGATTCTGAAGCCCCTATTACTCTAAGACCGAAAGCTACGTTTTCAGCAACTGTTCTTCGTTTTAAAAGCTGAAAATCCTGCAGAACAATGCCTAAGTTTCGCCTTAAATAAGGAATACGGCTATCAGGCATAGCTGTTATATCTTTACCATCTATAAAAATTTTCCCTTCTGTTGGCTTATCTTCACGAAAAAGCATTCTTAGGAAAGTACTTTTTCCAGCCCCAGAAGGCCCGACTAAAAAAACAAAGTCGCCTGGTTTAATTGTCAGATTGATGTTATTAAGTGCTCTGACACCGTTCGGAAATATCTTTGAAACGCCCTGTAATTCGATCATATGGATTGTTGCTCTGTATATATTATATTCTGTAAAACTGTTAAGTTTATATATTATAACAGTCTTACAAACTAATATCAATAGATGTAAAAAGCGAAACAAAAAAATAGCCTTTATAATCTAATTTTGATAAAATATTTTCTGTGACTGTTTTCATCAAGAACAAAACTACTCACCTTTGGAGGAATGATGATTTTCGAATTATTGAAGCTCTGTATAGAAAAAGGTGCTTCAGATCTACATTTCAAAACAGGCTATTCACCCATTTTACGTATAGACGGCAACATGCGCCCAATCAGGGAAATGCCGGAAATAACCCACAAAGATTTCGAAGTAATGCTTGAAGCTATACTAGATGACGCTCAGTTGGTCACTTTTCAAAAGTATCAGAAACTTGACCTTGGCTATAGTTTTAGTAATGCGAGATTCAGAGTAAATCTGTTCAACGATTTTCGCGGCGGCAATGCAGTTTTCAGAGTTATTCCCTTCAAACAGTTAACTTTTAACGATATCAATCTTCCTCAAGCCGGCAGAAAATTTGCCGATAAACCCAATGGTTTAGTTTTGGTTACCGGTGCAACAGGCGCAGGTAAATCAACAACTCTTTCTGCTTATATAACCTATATTAACAACACCTACAGAAAGACAATTATTACAGTAGAAGACCCGATTGAATATCTTTTCGAAGATAATGAATCTCTTATCAGCCAAAGACAGGTAGGCGTGGACTGCACTACTTTTGAAGAAGGCATAAGAGGTGCTCTTCAAACAGATTGCGACGTAATAATGGTCGGAGAACTTCGTAATCTTGATGCTGTTGAAATGACTCTTCTAGCAGCAGAATCAGGCAAACTTGTATTTGCAACTCTTCACAGCAATACAGCAGTTCAAGCAATAGACAGATTTGTAAATCTTTGTCCAAAGAACTTGCATCAGCAGATTATGGCCCGCTTAGCAGCTCACCTTCAAGGAATTGTTACCCAGACCCTTGTTCCAAGAAAATCAGGCAGAGGCAGACTTGCGGCTTTCGAAATATTGATTAATATTCCAGCAGTAAGAGGTCTTATCACAGAAAACAGACTACATCTGATTCCTTCATATCTTGAATCTGGTTCAACAAACGGCATGGTTTCTTTAGACAATTCTTTGGTAGAACTCATCACTTCCAACAAAATTACAAAAGATGAAGGTCTGTTAAAAGCCAACAATCGTTCTTATGTAAAACGAAAAGTTGAAGAATTTGAACAAGTGCCTGGAGAAAATAAACAATGAAACCCGAAATATACGATTACTTTGAACAAGCAATAAAAATGGGTGCGAGTGACTTAATACTCAAGCCAGGTGCTCCACCTTCATACAGAGTTAACAAACATCTGATTATTTCAGAAGATGAAGCTCTTGCTCCACAGCAGATGTTTGACCTTTTTCTGCCAGTATTAGACGCAAAACAACAGGAAATACTTCAAAACAAATTCAACACCTCTTCAATTTTTACATTGGGCAGCACTCAAACAAGAATCAGATACTACATTTATCAGCAAAGAGACGGTGTAGCAGGCTCATTCAGATTTATACCCAATGATGTTCCAACAGTAAGAGACCTTGGCTTGCCGGATACCCTTATTAACATAGCATCTATGCCCAGAGGTCTGTTCTTGGTAACAGGTCCTGTATGCTGCGGCAAAACCCTTACAGTAGCAGCAATGGCCCAAGCCATAAACGAAAGATATGCAAGACATATCATTACCATGGAAAACCCTGTGGAAATAGTTTACAAACCGCAACAATCGGTTTTCACCCAAGTAGAAATTGGCAAAGTTATTCCTACTTATCTTGATGCTTTAACCAATGCTCTTCGAGAAGACCCAGACGTAATGATTCTTGGACAACTTGGAGAACGCGGCATTGTAGAACAAGCATTAATGGCTGCCGAAACCGGTCACCTGGTTATTTCAACACTGCCAACATTCGGACCGGCTCAAACAATTGAACACATAATCAGTATGTATCCTCCAGGAAAACAAGACGAAGCAAGAAATCAGCTTAGTCTCAGCCTTATAGGAATATTCTCTCAAATCCTTATTCCAAATATTGATTATAAACAAAAACCCGCTGTAGCATGTGAATTAATGATAGTTAACGCTGGTATGAGAAATCTTATCAGAGACCACAAATACAACCAGTTGTCAACTTCAATGGTTATGGCTAGAAGAGAAGGCTGCATAACGATAAAAGAATCGTTGGAAAAACTTAAACGCAATGAAAATCTCAATCAGGAATTTATTGACAATTTGCTTGAGGAGGTTGAACAATGAAAGAATCAGCCTACAGACGTATAGCTGAACTTAGAGTTAAACTTGCTGCAGCTATTTATGAAAAACTAAGCGGTAAATTCAGTGTTGAAAGCAAAGGCAAGCTTATACATATTCTAGCAAAGATAGGAATAAGCAATTACTACCAAGTCATTTATGATTTTGCCAATAAACATCCGGAAAACTGCGATGCCATAACAGCTCTCTCTCTTTTTGATGTAAAAGAAAGCGTTGATTATTTCCTCGAAAAGATCAAAGAGCCGCGAACTCTTCATAGAGACCTAATGGTAGAATGCCTTGGCAATCTGAAAAAGCAAGAACTTGTTCTTCCCATTAAAGAATATTTAAATGATGAAGACAGACAGGTTCGTTTTCAGGCAGCCTATGCTTTATACAACATTGGCGGAAGAGAAGCAGCATTGGCAATGTGTGAATATATATCCGACCCCGATGAATGGATATCTATGACAATCCTCCGTTTGCTGTGCAAAATGAAAGAATTGGATACCATACCTATTCTTATAGAAAAGTATCAAGCAGACACCGACTTAAGAAGAAAAGCTCTCATGATATCTTTCCTATCAAGATTCAAGAGTATTACTCTTCTAAGCGTATTTGACGATGCTCTTAAAGCAAGAGATGCACGATTAAGAGCAAATGCCATTGAAGCAATCGGCGACTTGAAACTTCCAGTAGAAGAACTTCGAAAAAGAATTGTTCCATATCTTAACGACCCCAATAACCGTATTAGAGCTAATGCAATTCTAGCAATGGCTAAGATTGCTCCTGAAAAAGTTAAAGCTCAAATAATTGAAATGTGTAATTCTGACGACGTTCAGCTTAGAAGAAGTGCTGCCTTTATTCTTTGCATGATTCCTCCAATAGATTTCTTTAATGAATCTGAAAAACTCATCGTAGATGAAAATGAAACAGTCAGAAAACGTATGATTCAGTCTTTAAAGAACTTCCCACATGAATTCATCAGTTCTCACATAAACAAAGTTTTATCTGATCAGAACAAATGGATTAGGAAATATGCGGTAGACATGATTGCTTCTATTCCAGCTTTTGAATCTGCTCCAATAGTAAACCTGCTGAAAAATGAACGTTCAGCTCCGAATATTGAAGCCTGTTTAAAGTTTCTAGCAACACATCCTACTGAAAATGCAATGAATTCATTAAAGATTCATTTTAAAGACAAGAGACTGCCTGTAGTAAAAAGCCTTTTAAAAGCTTTAGTTTCTATCGGCGGTATTGATGAAGTAAAGAATGTTGCGCCAAGACTTGAACAGCATGACCCATATGTTATTCAGAATATAACTTCTATTATGCTTGAATCTGGCGATTTAAAAGCAGTAGATGAAGTTTTTAATAGATTTGGCAAAATAAGGAATCAGACCCACTTAGACTTAATGATTCCTTCAATAGAAGGTATTATAGATATTATTATTCAAGGCGATAAAATGCCGCCAAAACTGCTAAGGGCATTTTCAAATGAACCGGCAACAGCGTTCAGCATGCCAAGTATGCCAAGCAATATGCCTGAGCCGAAGATTCAGAAGTCATATAAATCAAGTTCGAGCAAAAAGAATATTCCAGATGCAAAATCTGATACTAAGGCAGATCTTGAATTACCATCAATAAATACCTCTGGAATTGATGTTCCTACATCTATCAATCCAGCAACAGATTTACTCAATTTCAATCTGGATTTGAATATGCCAGGTACAGCAGAAGCACCAAACAACGGAAGCAGCGAATTTACATTGCCAACTTTCCAGGAACTGGATATGCTAAATATGGCTGGCAAACCAGAAGGTCTTATCAAGAAGAAACATTCAGCACCTCATTACAAAGCAGGTATTAAAGCTTATAATCTTGGAAAATATCCAAAAGCAATTGAAGAATTCCAAAAATCACTGGCAAATAATGAAAATCCGCCAGCATCAATTAATGTATATATGGGTATAATTCTTTGCGACCAGGGTGAATATAACCAGGCTATAGAGCATCTGACAGCATATCTGAGAAATAATCCAGACAACTCAAAAGCTAATTTCCTGTTAGGTAAATGCTACAAAAAAATAAAAAATTGGGATAAAGTTTGTGAAGTTTACCAGTTGTTTATACAGGGTGAACTTGATGCTTCTCCAAACATGAAACGACGTATACATCAGGATATGGGAACAGCCTGTGCTATACTTGGCAAGAGTGAAACTGCCGTTCGTTTACTTGATAATCTGTTTAAACTTGAGGCAGATAACCCTGAAATCGGTTATTATCTGGCTATGGCTCAATATAAGATGGGCAAAAAGAGCGAAGCTTCAGCAACAGTTGATAAAGCATTAAAAGTTGCTCCAAAGGGCAAACAGATAGAAAAGCAACTAATGTCTCTATCTCAAACAATTCGTAGCGGCTTGCCACTTAATTAAAGTGAATCTAAAAAAACAGCCAATTGTTAAAAATTGGCTGTTTTTTTAATACATTTATAGAAAATAAAAAGCTCTAAGACAAAATTATAGTTAATTCTGTCTTAGAGCTTAGAGCTTCAATCTTAAATCTTAAGTCTTAAATCTTATATCTTGTAACTTGTGTCTTGTGTCTTATAACTTAGTAAGAACGCGCAACAAAGACTCTGTGTTTAGCTGGTTTACCGCAGCAGACACAGTTGCCGTCTACTTCACGATTATTCAAACATCTGATTGTAGCGCCAACTTCTGCTTTGAATCTGTCTTCACAAGCCTGATCGCCGCACCAGCAGAGGTCTGCCATTCCGTGTTTAACTTTAATAACATCTTCAAATTCTTCAAAGCTCTTTGCTCTGAAAGTCTTGGTATCAAGGATTTCTTTTGCCTGTTTGAACAAGCCCTGCTGAATTTCTTCCATAAGGCGTTTTGCTGTTTCTTCCATTTCTACTTCAGGAATGAACATCTTTTCGCCTGTATCACGTCTTACAAGGCAAACCTGGTTCTTTTCCATATCTTTAGCGCCGATTTCAACTCTTAAAGGAACACCCTTCATTTCGTATTCAGAATATTTCCAGCCAGGTCTGTAACCATCTCTGTCGTCACATTCAACTCTTAAGCCTGCATCGGCAAGACGTTTTGCAAGTTCTCTGGCTTTTGCATTAATAGCGTCGGCACCGGTCTTATTTACTATAGGAATTACAACAGCTTGAATTGGTGCAACTCTTGGAGGCAGTCTCAAACCCTTGTCATCACCGTGAACCATAATCAAAGCACCGATAATGCGGGTTGAAATACCCCATGAAGTGCTCCAAACGTGTTTGTGAGTTCCGTCTGAATCTAAGAACTGAACATCAAAAGCCTTAGCAAAGTTCTGACCCAAGTCGTGAGAAGTACCTGACTGCAAAGCCTGACCATCCGGCATTAAAGCTTCAATTGTGTAAGTGTTCAAAGCACCAGCGAATTTTTCCTTCTGGCTCTTTTCACCAGTTACTAACGGAATAGCCAAATCTTTTTCAACAAAGTCCTGATAGACTTTGAGCATAGTCATAACTTCTTTAACATTTTCAACTTGTTCAGCTATTTCAGCACAATTATCAGGCCATTGTTCAACTACACATTCTCCAATTGCTAAGTATTGCCGACATTTT
>JAFXRA010000013.1 GCA_017526725.1 Candidatus Rifleibacteriota bacterium | reverse complement strand
GCGTTCAAGTGGAGTGAAGCTGTAAAAAACTTTGTTAATTTCTTGAACACAATTTTGCAATAATTCAGTTTATAGAGTACAAACATGCAATACAATAACCAGCCCATAGAAATTATTTCCTCAAAAACTGTATTCGGAAAATCAATTACAAAAATCCGAATTCTTGCAACAGGCCAGACTATAGATGTACGTACAGAAGAAATTACTGATGAAACACCAGAAGTAAGCTTACAAAACCTGCAGTACAGAGCAATGGCTGCTCGTATAAAAAACGAAATGGCAAGTCAGTCAATTCTTTCTCCCTATGAAAGCAATGTAATTCCGTTACCTCATCAGATTCTTGCTCTCGAGAAAGTTATGAATGGTGCTTACTGCCGATATCTAATTGCAGATGAAGTTGGTATGGGAAAAACTATTGAAGCAGGTCTTTGTCTTAAAGAATTAAAGCTTCGTGGCATTGTAAAAAGAACTTTGATTGTTATTCCGCTTTCTGCAATGACTCAGTGGCAGTCTGAATTAAAAAAGCATTTTAATGAAAAGTTCCATATCTATGATTCTGAGTTTATTGGCTCTATGGCTAAGACATTTGGTAGATTAGATGCTGATAATGACATAAATATCTGGCAGCAGAATAACCAAATAATTGTTTCTATGGATTCTTTAAGACCTCTTGAAAGTCGTCGCGGCTGGAGCAAAGAAAAAATAGATGCATATAATAAATACAGAATTGAAAGTGTAATTAACGCTGACTTTGATTTATTGATTATTGATGAATGTCACAAAGTTGGTGGTAGCGATGAAAATGTAGGTCGCTTCCAGATGGCAAAAGAATTATGTTCTGCAATTCCAAATGTGCTGCTTCTTTCTGCTACGCCACACCGAGGTAAATCTGATCACTTCCGCCGCATTATGAAACTTTTGAATGATGATGCATTTAGCGGTGAGGCAAAGCCTACTCTTGAAGAACTTGAGCCTTATGTTGTTAGAACAGAAAAACGCCAGGCAATAGATTATTCTGGAAAACCGCTCTTTAATAAAAGACGTACTGAAAAACTTGTTGCTCAATATGATGATTCAAAACATAAGCTACAACAGGCTCTTTATGATTCAGTAACAGAATATGTAAAAAAAGGATTTGATTTAGCAACAAAAACTAAAAATACATCGTATGCATTTGTAATGGTTTTGTTCCAGAGAATGATGTCTTCATCAACGCAAGCTATTCTTGATGCAATTGAAAAACGTGCTAATAGACTTGAAGCTGAAAAAACACAAACTCTTACACACGAAAATATTGCACAGAAGTTACTGGAAGAAGATGCTGACGCTCAGCTTAGTTTAGATTTTGAAGAAAAAGTAAATGAACAGATTCAAAATACAGCTGCCGCTTATGAAACAGAGCTTGCAGAATTAAAAGATTTACTTGCAGAAGCAAAACACTGTAAAGCAAATGAGGTTGATGTAAAGTTTGAATACCTGTTACGTAGACTTGATGAACTTAAAAGAGCCGAAAACAATATGGATTTAAAGTTCATTATCTTTACGGAATTTACTTCTACTCAAAATATGCTGTGTCAGGAACTTTCAAACCGTGCCGGTTATACATCTGTTGCAATTAATGGTTCTATGGATGCTGATGAACGTGGTGAAGCTCTTAAAAAATTTAAAGATAAAGTTCAGATTTTAGTTTCTACTGATGCTGCAGGAGAGTCTTTGAACATGCAGTTTGCTCATATTGTTATCAATTACGATGTACCATGGAACCCGATGATGATAGAACAGCGTATTGGTCGTGTTGACCGTATTGGTCAAAGCCATGAAGTTCTTGCAATAAATATGATGATTGATAATTCCATCGACAGCCGTGTTTATGAAGTTATTGAAACCAAGCTTAATACAATTCTTGCAGAAATGGGAATTGATAAAACAAATGATGTTTTGGATAGTACTCTTGAAATCAATACTGTAAATAAACTTTACAGAACTTCTTTGCTTGATCCTAGTAAGTTTGAAACTGAAAGTACCGAATGGCTTAGCGATATTAAAGAGAAACTTGCAGATTATAAAGTGACAGAAAAGCAACTGCCTACAACAAAAGATGGTAGTATTAATCTTACTGAAACTGAGAAAATTAAACACAGCCCAATTCCTGTTTGGCTTAGAAAATTATGTGAAGCATATTTCTTTGATAAGAATATAAAATATGAATTAACCTTTGATGGTTTGGCTGCGTATTTATTTAAAGATGAACCACCAAAATATTATACATTTGATACAAAAGTTAGTTTGGATAATCCTGTGCCGGAACTTCTTACAATCCAAAGTGATTTAATTCAGAAAATGCTTTCTGAGGCAGTTCCGGTAAATGAAGATGTGGCTGTTCCTGTAATTAAAGTTCCACAAGAAGGAAATGCGGCTGGAACATTTATGCTATGGAATATTTCTGCTCATAATGCATATGAAAAGCAAAACAAAGTTGTACCTATATTTATTTCATTAGAAAACCAATATTTTGCACCATATTCACAGGCTTTATGGACAAAATTAAGCATGGGAGAACTTGGCGCAAAGGTTGATGGTCAGGATAAGAATTCTAAGGAATTATTTGAAAAAATGCAGCCTATTGCAGAAGAACATTTACAATCTGTTTATTCTTCTATGGAGAATGATATAAATGCTCATTCTATTACAATGAGAGAAAACAGAGAAAAAGCTTTTAATTTCCAGATTAAACAGGCTGAACGAATTGGTATTGACCAGATTAAAAATTATCGAGTACGTAAATATAAGTCTGAATATGAAACTTGGATTTCAAACTATGAAACTGACAAACAGGTTATACCAGGACTTGAATGTCTTATGATGTTGAAGGTAATTGTATGAGCAGGTGGTTTGAAACGATAATACAGAAGGTTACTCCTTCAACTGATAAGCCTATTATTGTTATTGATTCTCAAAAGTATCTGGAAATTACAGAAGTTCAAGATAGATTAACTCAGGAAGATTATAAACTTATTTTTGTTGAACCTGGTATTCAAGTTCGTATGAAATATGAACTTGAAGTTAGAGACAGAAAAAAAACAATTCTTGTTATTACTGGTAAATACTCTTTAGTTGATGATATGAAAGAATCTGCTTTCGTTGTTGATCTTAAACCTAAAGAAGTGTTTAGAAACTTTGATGAAAATGCAATTGGTGGGCTTAGTTTTAATGCTTTATCTACAATTGATTCGATTAGTATTTTTAATGAATTATCATACGAAGAAACTGTTCAATTCATGCTGGAAAATTTATATGGAATTGATTTACAAGCATGGAAACTTAATAAATCAAAAGAACGTTGTCTTGCTATTTTGATTTCTGTTTATACAAACAGTGAGAAACCTAATAAGGCAATTAATGATTTTTTAGAAACAATCGGTAAGCCTTATTTTGGGAATAAAGTAAAAGACTTTACTGATAAGCAAAAGCTTTTGGAATTTGTAAAAGAATTAAAGAGTGAGGAAATTAATCTTGAAAATCCTATGCTTGCCAAAGAAATTGCAAATCTGAAGATTACAGGTGCAATTGAAAATAATATTCAATCTAAGCAGAATAAAGACCTTCAGGAATTAATAAATGAGCTATTTGACTTCCTATCTGAAAGGATTAAATCAATCGGAGAACAATATAAGGATTGGTTTGAAATTGCTCCAAAACTTGGTGAATTAGGATATGCAGTTTTTGAGCTGAACGAAAAGGATAATTTTGTAAAATATAATGAACTTCTAAATACAATTAATAATCGTTTTCAGATTTTTGTAAACAATCATTATGAATCTCTATTTTCTATGAGTGGCCTTAGACATCCCATTACTATTGATAAAGTTCAGGATTATATTGCAGCGAGCACAAAGAACAGTAAAATTGCATTTATTGTAATTGATGGTATGAACTATTGGCAATGGACTTTATTAAAGCATTATCTTGAAAGTGAGAAACTGACTGTTGAGGAAAAGCCAACTTTATCATGGCTTCCAAGTATTACAGCTTGGGCAAGACAATCGATTTTTGCTGGAAAGAAACCAGATATTACAATAACTAACAGAACTGAAGGAGACTTGTTTAAGAAGTATTGGATTGAGAAACATCAAAAGCAGATATATCAAGTTTCCTATGAAGCGATAAAGAACAACGAGAAAATTATGGTTCCATCTCCTGACGTAACTGTTGCCGGTTTTGTTACAAACGGCCTTGATGAATTGATGCATGGAAATATTCTAGGATATGAGCAGCTTTATATAAATACAAAACTTTGGATAGAAAAATCTTGTATTTGCGATGCTGTAAAAGAATTACGAAATGCCGGATATGAAGTTTATATTTCTACTGATCATGGAAATATTGAAGCTGAACTGAACCTAAAACTTACAGCTGGACAAAAAACTGTGATACTTTCTAAGAGTAAAAGATTTGTTCAGTTTGATACAGAAGAGCAGGCAATTTCTTTTATTGAGAATAATAAAAAATATCAATTAGGAAAGAAAGATAAATCTGTTTACTTTAGAGATACGAATGGATTTGGTTCTTCTGGAGAAAAAGTTATAACACATGGCGGAAGCCATATTCTTGAATTATTGATACCTGTGGGAGTAATAAAATAAATGACAGAAAAAAAGAAAAGCATTGGAAACGAACAACCGCTTCCTGTTGATATAATGATTGACTCTATTATTGAATATCTAGAAACAAAAGATATTGATAAAGAAAGTCTTCTTCTTAGAGTTAAAGAACAAAGTACAAACTCTGGTGATAATAGAGCAAAAAAAGCTGCAAATGCAATTTACTCTGTTATTACAAAATCTAGTGCTTTGAATAAGGCAATAGTTAAGAACTTTACACCAGAAAGTTTTTATAAACTTTCTGAGGCTGATAAAAATGTAATCGTTATGTCGCTTGTTTGTTTACGTTTTCCATTTACTTATGATTTGTTATTTGCATTTTCAAAATTATTAAATATTCAGGACTTGGTAAATAAACAATATATCAATGAAAAAATGGCTTCTATGTATGGCTCCAATTTGAGTTTGGAACATGGTATTGAAGCTGCAATGAAAACTGCGATTGATTGTAAGTTTATTACCAGAGACAAGCCTGGTCTTTTTTCTAAAGGAACTAATATTGTTTCTACTACTTTTGCAAAAGAAGCCTGGGTTTCCACTTTTTTTGAAGTGAATGGTAAGAAAGCAGTTTGTATAAATGATTTAGAATATGAACCTGTAATGTCCTATTTATCTGATTTGGAAATTGATTGGAAGAATACTAAAATCTTGGAAACTATGCAGGATTATTCTAATCAGATTGTGATTTCCAATTTGAAGTGATACTCTTGGCCTCACCCACTTGTAATTCTTTGCTATATAAAATAAAATATATTCCATGAATTTAAACGATTTGCGCCTGAATGCTTACAAGAAAGTGGCTGATATTGGAAACCCTGATGCTGCTGCGGAAGAGAAAAATGCTTCCGGTGGAGAAGATTTAATAAAGAGCGTGTCCCGCGACATAAGAAGAACAGAGGAGCCGGGGCATGTTCCCCTTTTCAGAAAGCCTGTTTTTCAGAAGGTCAACAGGCAGGTGGATTCTATTCTGGAGAACGCAAAGGAGCGCGAGAAAAACAGGGCTCCTCTTTCCCAACCATCAGCTCCCAGACGCAACAAAGTTGATAGTTCAGACCTCTTTGCCGACATGCGTGCAAAGGAAGAGGCTAAGATAGCCGCAAAGACAGGCACGTATTTTAAGAAGAAACAGTCTGCTACGGACGAGGATGTCCGTGAGGCCGCAAAGGCACTTGTTTCAAGGGGGCTTGTAAAAGTTCCCGAGCAGCCAAAGCAGCCTGGCGAGAAGGAAAGCATCTACCGCCGCGTTGCAAAATTCCTTGTTGTTATTGGAGTTGACGAGGCCGCAAAAATCATTCCCCACTTGACCGAAGAGCAGACGGAAAAGATAATACCGGAGATTGCCGCGGTTCAGAAAGTTACGCCGGAAGAAGCAGAGCAGGTTCTTGCCGAATTTGAAACCCTTTTGGACAAGGCAAGGGAAAGCGGTGGCATAGACACTGCACGCACAATCCTTACAAAGGCATACGGCTCGGAAAGGGCAGAGGAGCTTTTGGAAAAGTCCGTCCAGTATCCAGAAGGAAAGCCTTTTGACTATCTTGAAGATGCCAATGCAGAGCGAATCGGAATCCTTATAGGCGGAGAGTCTCCTGCGGTACAGGCTCTTGTTCTTTCCCAGGTTGAACCAAAGAAGGCCGCTGCCGTAATCAAGGCAATGGACCCCAGCGCAAAGGCAGACATCGTTATGCGCCTTGCAAAGATGAAGCCCGTAGCCCCTGAGGTAATGAAAAGAATCAGCAAGAGCCTTAACGAAAAGATGCTCACCCAGAATACGGAGAACACCCAAAACCTTGACGGACGCGGAGTCCTTGCCCAGATTCTTAAGCGCATGGATCCCCTTGCGGAGAATGCGATTCTCGAAGATATTTTCGACCAGGATCCCCAGCTTGGAGAGGACTTGCGCAGAAGGCTTTTTACCGAAGAAGACGTTATTGGTGCGGACGACCGCTTTATGCAGAACAAGCTGCACTCAATGCAGGAAGAGGACATTGCCCTTCTTATCCGTGGCAAGAGCCCTGCCTTCCGCGAAAAGATTTTGAGCAACGTTTCAAAGAACAGGGCGGAGGCAAT
>JAFXRA010000151.1 GCA_017526725.1 Candidatus Rifleibacteriota bacterium | reverse complement strand
TAGTAGTTTAACAACTATAACTGCAAAGAATTCTGGCAGCTTCAGTCTTTCAGACACAACTGCCCCTGTCAGCAACATAGACATTATCAGCAGTGGCAAGTCTACTTTGAAGAATATAGAAACCTCTAAGATTAAACTTTCTAATTCTGGTAACTCCAGTTTGACCAACCTTTATGTTACTGGTTCTGGTTATCTGGTTAATAAGAATGGTAACATGAATATTAATCAGCTTGATGTAGCCAATAACTTTGACTTGGATTCTAATGACGGCAGCATCAATATGAGTGGTATTGATGTTAAGAAAGACTTTAACTTCGCTTTGGCTGGAAACAGCGGCGTTAAGTTTACCGATATAACAATTGGAAATGACTTCAATGTTTATGCTGGTAAGGCAGTTCTTAAAGGCGCTTCTCTGAATGTTGGCAATAACCTGAATACTTATACTTACTCTAAGTATTCAAGTCCAAAGGCAACTATGAGAGCTGCCGTAAATTCAAGTAGTGGTTCTGGCAAGTCTTCTGAAACAGAAGAAGGATTTTCTCTCATACTTGACGAGCTTAATATTGGCGGCGGTCTATATGTTGATAATCCTGATGTAACAATTAAAGTTAAAGAGTCTAAGGTTGGTCATGATGTAAATATTGATGCTGATAAGGAAAAGATTCAGATTGATAAGCTCGACGTAGACGGCGGAAACCTTGATATTAAAGGAACTACTGGCTCTGTAAAACTGGGTGTAATTACTGTAGATACTGATACTAAAATTAACTTAGGTAGCGGAAATCTTGAAGTTTCTGACTTAAATTCTAAGCAGGAAATAGATTTCAATGTCGGTGGCAATATTACATCTGACAAGAATATTGAAACTCAGAATAAGTCAGTTAATATGATTGCTGGTGGCAGCGTTGATGCTTATAAAGTTTTGGCAAAAGATCAGGGCAATATTGAAGCTGTTAAAGGTGATATTATTATTGGTCAGATTGACGGAAAGACTCTTGTATTTAAACAGGATTCTAATGATAGAACTTTGAGAATATGCGAAGCTAATGTAGAAACCAAGGTTACTGCTGGTGCTGATTATATTGATATTGATTTGATTAATCAGACTTCTGATGATGATAGACTTGGAATAGACTTTACAAGAGTTAATGGCAGGGCAATGGATAATGTTGTCATCGGAGATGTTAAGACTAACACTGGTGTCAATATGTTCAATCTTGTTTCTACCTATGCTACTATCCACGTCAGCAATGAAATTTTCAATCTTAAACAGACTTATCTGCTGAAGAAAGGGGATTTAAGCAATACTTCACTTAAATTCAGACTTTATGGTGATAATCCAAAATATAGCAGAGAACCTGATATCATTGCTTTCTTCGCACCTATGATAAATCATAAGTCTTTCGCAGATATAAGCTTTACTAATGAATGGAAACCTGAAAAACAGGATTATTATCCATTGACTGCTAAGGGTGATTACAGAAGAATGTTCAACCAGTATACTGTTGTTCAGGATTTTGAAACTCTTCGCTTAGCTTATGAAGAAATAATTAAAGATTATAACGACGACGCTATTGAAAGATTTAATTTTAGAAAAGTTAATCATTCAAAAGCATTCTTTGTTGATAATTCTCAAATTCAAACTAACGGCGATGTTATAAATCTTGATGATTTAGATATTCCGGTCGGCGTAGAATTCGACTCAGCTAGCGGTGAACTAAAAGCTGTCGGCTCTCAGGTAAAACCTCAGCGAGCTATGGATTAAAAAGGCTTATAAGCCTTTTTAATCAAGGGTGTAGGGTATAGGGAGAAGAGGGTAGGGTTGTCCTAAAGCTTCCCCTTGAGGGGAAGTGGTTCCGAAGGAACCGAAAGGGTGACCGAACCAGAGTTGATCTTGTTTAGCAATAGCGTATAGAGATTAGTTCTTTATTGTTTTGTCAGACAGCAGCTTGCTCAACCTTATTCTCCTCCGCGGTCTCTGTTGATTTCTACCTTCGGATAAACTCTGAGGGAACGAGCCTTGTGCGGAGAATAGAAGGTTTCGCGTCTAGCTGTCCGTGGGTTTTATTGAAGATCTTCATCTTTACCGTTGCACCCCTAGTTTAGCTGGGGCTGCTGCCACGGATGGCGGCGTGCAAGCGAGCTGGCAAACAGGATGTTTGCTATATCGAATGTCCAGGATGGAATAACATTCGATAAAGGAGGTCAGCGAGTCGCTGAGCCGGCGAACAATAGTGAAACTGAACGGGTCTTATCTTAATCCCTCAATCCCGTAATTTTATTTCAAATCAAAGCTTAGCTTGACTTTGAATAGTTTTTTTTGCCTATTTTTAAAATTTATTGTATCATTATAAATTGGGATGCTATTTAGCGTTTGTACCATATATAAAAATAAACACGTAAAAAGCGTTTATTTAAAGGAGTCACAGTATGAATTTTTGTCGTAGCATATTAAGAAGATGGTTTGTAGCTAATAGAAAAAATGAAAGAAAAAATGAAAAGAAATTAAGAAGAGGCAGTGTACACAACCTGCTGACTACTTCCTTGCAGAAGATTTTATTAAGTGCTGCAGGGATAACTATGTTCGTTTCGCCTCTCTTCGGGGCTTCTCAAAGCAAGATTACTGCCCTAGGAGACCAGACAAAAATTCAATATGATGAAGCAAAAAAACTTCATACTATTACCACTACAAAAATTCAAGGGAAGAACGCCTTTAATGCTTTCAAAGAATTTACTCTCTCTTCAAATGAAATAGCTAATCTGCATTTACCAAACAATACCAACAATCTGCTTAACTTCGTCAACAGTAAAATAGATATTCAGGGTACACTCAATGCTATAAAAGACTCCAAAATCGGTGGTAATTTATATTTTTTAAGTAAAGATGGTTTGGTACTTGGTGAAGGTGGTGTAATCAACGCTGGGGCTTTCTATGCTATGACTCCTACAAAGAGTTTTATGAAAAAATTCGTAAACGACTCTGGCTTTGTTTCTAGTATAAAAGATACTGATGTTAACCTTATTTTAGAGAAGAAGATAGGTAATTATAATGTTGCCAAAGACGAAGGGGTTATAATCGACCCCAAAGGGTTTATTCATATCTATGGTCAAATTAATACTGTTAATGGAATAGGGCTTTATGCAGGTGGAACATGGGCCAAAGATAACGGTGAGTCAAATAGTAATCCACTGGCTATTGGCAATAATGCAAAGCTGAATACTTTTTCTAAAGACCAGTTAAATGCATTTTCAAGTCTGGTTAATTGTGATGGAATCTCTATCCCAACTGCTTCAGATATAGTAGAAAAAGAAGGTAAAATTGAACTGGTTTCTGTAGAAGATACCACTCACCAGCAATTTACACCTTTAAAATTAGAATTAGGCTATTCTGACTTTGTGGCTTTAGAAGCTTATTCAAAGGTTGATGTAAGAGGTGAGTTACAAAGCCGAGGTGACATAAACATTCAGTCTTATGCTGTAAATGGTTCGGTAGAAAAAATAGATAAAAACGGTGTAAAATATTTTGACTCTACAGGAAATAACCTATCTAAAATTTCTTCTGAAGTATGTTTTAGCGGAAAAGCTAATGCAGAAGGCAATATTACCATTGAAGCAATTGCTGATAACGAAAACAAACCAGCAGGTTTTTCTCTTAAAAATGATTTAATTCCTTCAATAATAGG
>JAFXRA010000150.1 GCA_017526725.1 Candidatus Rifleibacteriota bacterium | reverse complement strand
TAAAAAGGTGAAAAAGCTTTTCGCTTTTTCACCTTTTTATTTTGTTTAGTTTTTATTGTAGTCGGTAGTTATTGTTTTTATTGTTATTGCATACAGCTTGCTTGCTCAACCTTGTGTTAGGGTAAAGGGCGAAGGGAGGAGGGCTCTAAAGGCTCCACTTGAGGGGAGCTGTCAGACGAATGTCTGACTGAGGGGTGACCTAACTAGAGTAAATCATTGTTTTAGGGCTTAGGGCTGTTTTATAACCCCTTGTGTAGTCTACCCATTGTCATAAACGTATCTTTCAGGGCTAAAGCCCATACGCTATACTTATTATGGCAAATGTGTAGATTTCCCTCATCTCTAAAACCCGCTTTTTCAAAGGGGGATTAAGGGGGATTTTCGAAAAGTTTGCCAAGCAGTAGAAATCTTAGTCAGAAGACTTGTAGTCACTAAAACAATTCCCTTATCTCTCTTCACTTATCTCTTATCTCTATAAATAGGTCTTAGCCTCGTCTAACTTTGTTATAACAAAAAAGTTCTCATTTGTTGTAAACTCTTGTCTCTAATCACTTGTTAAATAAATAATTTAGTGTTAGAATTTATTAATCTTGCAAGATAAAGGTATATAAAATGCGAAACTTTCGTAGCTATGCAGTTTTGTTAGCTGCTCTTACAATATTTAGCCCTTCTTTTACTAATAAAAGTCCTGTTTTTGCTCAGGAAGGCACCACCGTCAGCGAAGAAGCTAAGATGCTTTACGATGATGCTATTGGGCTTAAGAAAAAAGGAAAACTAAAAGAAGCAATTAATTCTTATGTTAAAGCTTTAAGGAAAGATCGTACAATTCTTGCTTTTGATGATGACGGTTTAATTGAAGCTTCATATAAAGATTCTGTTGCTAAATTAGAAGAATCTCCTGAAGATGTAAAACTTCTTGAAGTTTGCGGTTTCTTAGCTTCTGTTGGTTATTCTGATAATAAAACAGCTATTACTTATTATGAAAAAATAGTTCAATTAGTTGACGATGAAGGTGTTAAAGAAAGAACCAATAATCTGATAGAGCGTTTGAGAAGCGTTGCTGAAGCACAGTCAGCTTATGATTCAACAATGGCTGAAGAACAAAGAGATGAACGTGTTAAGACTTGGGCTGAAATGGAGAAAATTGATGATTTCGCTGAAGAAAGCTCAAAGGCTACAGCGAGAGCTGAGAAATTGAATGATGCTTATTCTGAAAGAGAAAGTTTACAGAATAAGATTCCTCAGCTTGAAGATGAACTTAAAGAATTGCAAGAAAGCTACGATAAAGCAGACAGACTTTGGTATACATTAAAAGATGAACTCTACGAAAGACGTAGAAGACGTTTGAAAAATGATTTGCTTGCAAAAAAAGAAGAAATTAGTTCTGCTAAGAGTCAGCTTTCTTCTATAGAAAGAACTGTTGCAAAATTAGAAAAAGAAGATGAAGCTGCTAAAGATAAAGAAAAGAAAAGTGCCTTTAATCTTAACAGAGACTTAGAAAATTCAGATTCTGAAGAAACAGAAGATGAAGACAGCGCTTTTAATTCTAATCCATCAGATGACAGTTCTGATGAGTCTGAAAAATTAGATGATTCAGATGGTGCAGAAACTTCTGATGAAGAAAGAAATGAATCTGATGAAGAAGATGAATACAGCGAAGAAGCTCTATCTAGACAAGCTGATGAAATGAGTGAAGATGAACGAAAAGAACAGCTAAATGATTTAATTGATAATCTGTAAATTTTTATTTACAAATTAAAAATTTTGAGTTATTATACCAAAACTTAAAAAAGATAATAGTTCGGTGAAAGCCGATTAAGGAGAAAATTTATATGGCTATCAAAGTTGATTCAGAAAAATGCATTGGTTGTGGCGCTTGCACTGGTACTTGCCCAGTTGAAGCTCTTGAAATGAAAGACGGCAAATGTGCTTACAAAGGCGACGGTTGCATTGAATGTGGCGCTTGCGCTGCTGGTTGCCCAGTAGAAGCTCTCAGCCTCTAATAATTAGTTAGTAAACTAATATAAAGAAGCACAGTAATGTGCTTCTTTTTGTTTTAGATTAATATTTTTCTGTATTTTGCTATTTCTTTGTTTACAGTTTTAGAAAAACTTTCGGTATATGAATTTTTCCCTGGGGCAAGCGGTGGTAAAACTTCGTAATTGTCACTAAGAAAACGTATTATATAGGTTTCTGCTTTTTTAAAAAAACCTTTATTGCTTAATTCTGCAAATATTGAGGCTTCCATCTCAACTAAGTTACAGTTGTATTTTTCGTGATATTCTTTTCTTTTATTATTGTCAAAAATCAGTTCTGGTGTTGTTAAAATAGAGTTTGTCTTAAAACCTTTTAGACTTGGCATTTGCCATGTATTATCATTTAAGTCTTTTATTGTTGTACAGCAAAAGATTTCGCCCAATTGCAAATCTGGCGCCAGGGATCCTGCCGAGCCGAATAGAATTACTGAAGAATACTTTTCAAAATCTCCGATTTTTTTAATCACTTCGTATATAGCTTTAGTTCCAACTTCATTCCAGCTGATAACTTCTCCGCCTTTGTATTCCCAACGGTTTGTAAATGATGAGTTAGGGGCTTTTCTGCAATTTGGAAGAATTGCTGTTAGAACTTTAGCTTCTGCATTAAAGGGTATCAGATATAGTTTCATAGCTTTTCACTTTTCTTAAAGATTTGCCATTAATAACAATAACTGCAAACAACAATATTTACAAGTATTTCTACTATGATTGTCAAGGCTTAGTCTCTTGTTGTTTATTTTAAATTATGCTAGAATAAGCCAATCAAATTATCGGAGGAGATAAATGTCCGAACATATGGCAAATCCACTAGAATCATTGAAGACAAAGCTCAAAAAGCTTGCAGACAAACCCTTTAAACATAAATATTATGTTCCATCATTATGGGTTGAAGTTGGTAAAGAACCCGTTGACGGCAAAAAGCCAGTTTCTGTTAATCCTGCAGAATTCTATTTAAAGCATATTGAAGCAATTGAAAAGAATAAAGTAGAAGGAATCGATCCTTTCCGTTCCCTTAATGGTCAGATTGAAGGCGGTGAAGGCGGTAGCTGGATTAATAATCAGGCTATTTACAATATGTTTGTCAGATTGACCACGGCTTATGACCATAATGGCGATAACAAACTCGGTGGAAGCATGGTAGACCTCACTCTGAACCAGGATGGAATCAGAGAATCCGGCACATTCCTTAAAGCTATTGCAATGCTTGGTTACATTAAGGCCTTAGGCTGCACTACAATCCATCTGCTTCCAATAACTTCTATTGGTCATGATGGAAATAAGGGAGAACTTGGTTCTCCTTATGGCATCAAAAACCCATATAAGTTAGAAGAAACTTTGGCAGACCCGATGGTTGAAATGTCTGCAGAAGATCAATTCAGAGCTTTCATGCAGGCTGCTCATATGTTAGGCATCAGAGTAATCTGTGAATTTGTTTTCAGAACAGCCAGTAAAGATGCTGACTGGATAGCTGAACACCCAGATTGGTTCTATTGGCTTGATGCTAAGATTCAAGATAGAACTCCCGGTGAAACAGACATAGCAAAGTGTGAAGCTACTTATGGCAACCCAATTTTCACAGAAGAAGAATTGAAGGTTATTAAGGCTAAAGTAGAAGCTCATGATTTCAATGATTTGCCGGCTCCTCATCAGAATTACGTTAACTTCTTTAAAATTGCACCAAAAGCTGGTGAAGTTAAGTTAAATAATAAGGGGCAGTATGAAGGTAATGGAACAGACCCGATTACAGGCGATAAGTGCAAAGTCAGAGTTCCTGGCGCTTTTGCAGACTGGCCACCGGATGATAATCAGCCGCCGTGGGGTGATGTTACATACTTCAAGATGTATAAGGATGAAAATCCTGTAAAACCTGAATTCAACTATATTGCATATAACACAATCAGAATGTATGACAACAAGCTTGCCAGACCAGAACTTGCCAATCAGCCTCTTTGGGATGCTATCATAGACTTGATTCCTACTTATCAGACCAAATATGGTATTGACGGCGTAATGATTGATATGGGCCATGCTGTTCCAGTTTCTCTGATGCAGCAGCTTATTGGCAAAGCTAGAACTGTAGACCCCAATTTCTGTTTCCTTTCTGAAAATTTTGAAATTGGTCAGGCTAGTGTCGACGCAGGTTACAATGCTGTTGTTGGTTACTGCTGGTGGGTTGAATATCGTAGAGACGGAATGTATAATATGCTTGAACATATCGGTAAGAAGGGCGTTCCATTAAGCTTCTTCGGCGCTGTTGAAAATCACAATACTCCAAGAGCCTGTGGCAGAGAAGGCGGAGTTGCATATGCAAAATACGCTTTCCTGGTAAATACAATGCTTCCTCATGTTGTTCCTTTTATTCATGCCGGTCAGGAACTTGGCGAATCAATGCCTGTAAACACTGGTCTTGATTTCTCTAATGAATTATTAGAATCATTAAAAGGCAAAAAGCTTGCTCTCTTTGATTTGGTTGGATACGACTGGGACGGTAAGCACGAAATGTATGACTTTGTTAAGAAAGTCCTTGCTCTTCGTGAAGAATATGCAGAATGCGTTAAACCAACAAGCGTTGATACTTTCGCATCATTTATGACAGGCTATTCTGATGTTATCGCATTCATAAGAGGCAATGACAACAAGCGTGTTATGGTTCTCTTTAACAGAGATTTACAGAATGACTACGAAGGCGAAATAGACATCAGTTGGTGTAATCCAGACGGTATTAAAGGTCTTAGTGACAGACTCTCAGATGGTCATGTTACTTTCAAAGTTGAAAACAATAAACTTAAATATAGCCTTAAAGCAGGTCAGTGCTGCTTCTTTGCCTGGTAATAAAGCTATATGCCAAAGCAGCTTAATTTCTTAACTCTAGAGGTTGGCAGCACAATAACTAAAGCAAACGGCTTTATGAAAACTGCTGACAACTCTCTTGAACATGTTGCCCAAGGGTTCGCTCCTACTTCTGTTTCTAAGGGAAATGTAGGTATAGGAATTTTTGCTGCTGTTGATGATTTAGAAAAACGCAGTTCATACGGAACCGATACTTGTGAAGTTTTTGCTAATAGTTCGGCTGCTGGTGGGCTGCGTGTTACTGTACACGGGCTGACTTATAATATGACTGCGAGAGCAGCAAAAGAAGCTAGTCTTGGAGCAGGTGCCATTATAAAGAAAATTACTGCTGGCGAATTAAGCGAATATGATATAGACGAAATCGAAGAACTTCAGCCTAATATGATAGTTTTGGCCGGGGGTGTTGATTTTGGAGCAAAAGAAATAGTATTGGGCAATGCAATGAAGCTTGCTGCTATGGATATTGGTGCACCAGTCGTTTATGCTGGTAATTCAGCATTGAAACGTGGTGTTGAAACAATTTTCCATAGAACTGGTGTTGAAATAGCTGTAGTTCCAAATGTTTTCCCTGATGTAGACCAGTTGAATGTTGAGCCTTTGAGAAGAAAAATGCAAGATCTTTTCTCAAAGCATATAATTCATGCACCTGGTATGGAACGCCTGAAAGCTATTTCTAATCATACAATTATTCCTACGCCTGCAGCAGTTTTAAGGGCTACTGAAATATTTGCTGAAACTCTTGGGGATGTAGTCGTTATTGATGTTGGTGGAGCTACAACAGATGTTCATTCCGTTACAGACGGCAGCAAAGAGTTCGCAGACAAACTCACTGACCCCGAACCTCATTCTAAACGCTCTGTTGAAGGGGATTTAGGTGTTTTTGTAAATGCTGCTAATATAATAGAGATTTCAGAAGAAGCAAGTAGGCAGGATAAAGCAGATGAAGTTAAGGCCATTCCTTCCTCAGATTCAGAAAAAGAAATGACTAGCTGGCTCTGTCGAAAAGCTGTAGAAATTGGCGTTAGACGTCATGCTGCAGTTGTTTCAGAAATATTTACACCAGTAGGGCGCAGGCAGGTAATAAAAGGTAAAGACCTCTCTGCTGTCAAGTATGTAATAGGAACAGGCGGTGCCTTGACAAGAGTTGAGGGAGGGCGTAAAATTCTAGAGTCTATTTGTACAGGAGTCGGAAAATACTTAATGCCTCCCAAGACGGCACAGATTCTTATAGATTCTGATTATTTATTTTCTGCATTAGGAACCATGAGTGTTGATTATCCTGAATTAGTTAAAAATACATTTAAAAGCTGGAGTGAAAAACATGATAAATTATTCTCAATTTAGAAAGGTCTGTGACCCAACTCCACGCTTAGAGATTTACCCTGAAAGGGTTAAGCAGAATACCGAATTTATTGTTAAACAGTGTCATGATGCTCATGTTTCCGTGGCTTGCGTAACAAAAGTTGTCGGTGCAAATATTGAAGTTGCCAAGGCTATGCAGGCTGGCGGAGCTGATATGCTTGCTGACTCAAGAATAGAAAACCTTTATAAACTTCGAGATGGCGGTTTGAAGGGCCCATTTATGCTGCTTAGACTGCCAACTCCTTCTAGGGCTGCAGAAACAGTTGAAGCTGCTGATATAAGTTTGAATTCTTCCATCGAAACAATTGAAGCTCTGGGGCGTGCTGCTGTCGCTCAAAATCACGTTCATCGTGTAATAATAATGATTGATGTAGGAGATTTGAGAGAAGGAACATGGCCCGACAAGGCTCCAAAACTGGTTAAAGCTGCTGCTTCTGTTCCTGGTATTGAAGTAATAGGATTAGGAACAAATCTAGCTTGTTACGGAGGCGTAATTCCAACACCTGAAAATATGCGCCTTTTGATGGATACAGTTTCTGCCTGCAGACGTTCAACAGAATTACCTCTTTCAGTCGTATGCGGCGGTAATAGTTCTGGATTGCCAATTCTGGCCTCTGGTAGGTTACCGGGTGGTATCAATCTTTATAGAATCGGTGAAGCAATAATGCTTGGAAGAAATGTTATTGACAGGAGCCCATGGCCTGGCACTCGTCAAGATACTTTTATTCTTAAGGCAGAAGTTATAGAAGCTGAAACCAAGCCCTCTAAACCAATAGGAACAATTGGACAAGACGCTTTTGGCAATGTTCCTGAGTTTATTGATAAAGGCTTGAGAACAAGAATAATTTGTAAC
>JAFXRA010000149.1 GCA_017526725.1 Candidatus Rifleibacteriota bacterium | reverse complement strand
TGAAAAAGAAGATGAAAAACAGGATGAAATAGAAAGAGAAGAAAAATATAGAGAATTAAAACAAAATTATGAAATTGATTTGTATAAACATACTGCAAATATTATGTATTGTTCGTATGTTACAAAAAAATACAGCTTTTCATCATATTTTAGATTTTTAAATAAAATATTACCTGAAAAGTATCATATACGAGAAAGTTATAAAGAGGTTGTTTCTGATAATCGTATTTTCAAAAGGCATAATTCTATTCCTGATATTTATAATTATGCTAGAAAGATAGCTTCTTATCCGGAATTAAATATTTTAGAACAATTAGAATGTGCTGAGTTATTTAAAACTTGTGAGACATATAAAGATTCAAAAAAACTCTGTGTTAGTCTTATAGAAAAAACTATGTCTGAGCTTTTTTCATTTGAAGAAACTAATTTTGTTCAGGATCCTTTTTCAAACTATTACGATGATTATCACTACAATCGCTGGCGTGATATTTACAAAAGCTGGAATTTGATAGATTTTATTTATTATTATCAAACCTTTGGTGGAGATGTATCTAAGCTGAAAAAGAAATTTAATGAATTTATTAAATTAATATATGAGAATGCAGAAAAAAAATATAATGAAGCGGATATATTAAGAAAGGAATTTGATTTACAAAAAGAGGATTTAAGAAAGAAAGAAGTTATAGAAAAATTTAAGTTGATAATAGAAAAGTTAAGTGATTCTTCTGATAGATTTGAATATTTAAACGATTTAAAAGAATTAAAGAATGCTTATTTTATTACCAATTTTGAAGTTGATTCGATTTTTATAAATGAATCAGAAAAATGGTTAAAGAAATGCAAAGATTTGCAGGAAGAACTTACAGAAGTTTATGACGAGAAAATAGAATCTTATTCAGAAGAAGATGATGATGAAGCGATTGAGAATTGAGAGCCTTTCCAACAATTCTAACTCTTTTAACATTTGCTCTATTGACATTAATATGAATAATGGTTGATAATAATTGTCATGGGAAAACTAGCGCTAAAATCTTATCAATGGTTATTAAGAGCTGTCGTAGAGGCTCTTAACTTTTTCCCACCGAGAAGAATGGCAAAAGAAGAATTTGCACTCAGATTAGGTCGTTTACCAGAGGGATTCAAAGCTCCAGAAGGTGGTTCTCTATGGGTTCACGGTGCTTCTTTGGGTGAAGTCATTACTTTAAGGCCTTTCTTAAAAGAATTAGGAAATCTCTATGGGCGAGACCGCATAATTTGCACAACTACTACTATGGATGGTCTGCGTCAGCTTCAGAAAGACGAACTTTGCGGCTTTGCTACTCTAATGCCGATAGAATTGCCCGCCTGTTCTGTTCCCTTTATCGAAAAAATAAATCCTAAAGTATTGATGATAAATGAAACAGAAATATGGCCACTTCTGCTTGATACCTTGAAACAGAGAGGGATTCCCTACGGAATTGTAAACGGCAGAATCAATGAAAAAAGCGTTAGAATGATGCGATTAGGCTGGTCGCTTTTTGAGTCGGGCGTAACAGGCATGTCTTTCGCTTTCCCACAAGAAAAGCAGTATTTAAGACGTTTTAGAATTCTTGGAATAGATGATGAAAAACAGCAGGCTCTAGGCTGTTTTAAATACGATATAGCCAGTGCTCCAATGCCGGATGTAAAAGAAATCCGCAACAGATATGGGTTTATTGAAGGAAGACCGCTAATCTGTTTCGGAAGCACACATCCCGGTGAAGAAGATTATATAATTGAAGCTGTAAAGCCTTTGCTTGAAAAGCTGAATTTATCAATAATAATAGCGCCAAGGCACGTTAAGCGTGTTGAAGAAGTTGAAAAAATCATAAAAGATAAGGGTTTGACTTATAAAAAGCTTTCAGAAAAAGACTGTGGAAAAAGCCGTATCGTCATTGTCGACAGCATGGGTGTTTTAAGAGACCTTTATGCTTTATCTGATCTGGCTTATGTTGGCGGCAGTCTGATTAAAAGAGGCGGTCATAACCTGATGGAACCTGCTGCTTTTTCTAAGCCAATAATAGCTGGGCCTTACAACTTTAATTTCAGATATGAAGTTATGGCTTTAAATCGTGAATCAGCCATAAAAATAGTTAATGGGCCTAATGAACTTCAGGCCGTTATCGAGTCTTGGAATGCCGAACCCGCATCTTTCGCCGAAATGGGCTGCAGGGCTAGAAAAGTGTTGGATTCTATGTCTGGGGCTTCCAAACGCACTATTGATGCTTTGCTAAAATTAGGATTTCTGCCGAAATGTCACATGTAGAAGTTATTCTCAGATTAAATGCTATGGGTGATGTTCTTTTAACGGTGCCCACGTTAAGAGCTTTGGCAGCCAACGATACAGAGGTCCATCTTGTCATAAACGAACGATGGAAAGATCTTGCAGAGTTTTTGCCTGCTAAAGTGCATATTTATAGAGGTACAACTTCTATGATTTCTTTAGCAAACGAGCTGAAACGGCTTAAACCCGAATCTGTCTTTGATTTGCAGGGCAAGCTTTCTACAATTGCCTTAAGAACTTTAATAAATGCACCAATAACAAGAGTTTATCAAAAAAGAACAATAGGAGAACAATTGCAGGCATTAGGTCATAGATATCCGCTTAGATTGAGTGATAGTAGACCAGTCTGGCAGAAATATGCAGATGTTTGCGGTGTTTCTGTTGAAAAACCAGATGCATCTTTGAAGCTTTCAGATAGTTACATTGATGAGTGCAGGAAAGCTTTGGAAGCTAATGGGTTAAAAGAAAAATCTTTTATTTTCATACATCCAGAAGCTTCAAAGCCAGGTAAAGTAATGACAACAGAGTTTGTTAAGGCAATTCAAGAGGCTTCACCTCATCCTACTGCTATCATAGGAACTGGCAGTTCTGTTTTTAGCTGTAGTGCCCCTCACCTTGATTTAAGAAGACGTTTTGAACTCAGACTTTTGCCTGGAGTTTTAAGTCTGGCTAAGGCTGTAATTTCCAGTGATTCTGGACCAATGCATCTTGCGAGGGCTGTAAATACGCCGCTTGTTGCAATCTTTTTACAGACTGATCCATCACTGGGCTTTTCTCCGATTCCATCAGAAAACACTCTTGTGATTTCTGAAAGTCTGCCTTGCAAGCCTTGTTCTTTGCATGGTCAGAATGATAACTGTCCTGAAGGGCACTTTAAGTGCAGACAAATAGATATTGAAAAGACCGTCAAGCAAATCTTTGACTTCTTAAAATTGAAATGATATCTCCTAAAGCCTCTCCTTGAGGAGAGGTGGCTGCTGAAAGCAGCCGGAGTGGTGACCGAACTAAAGTAATATTTTCTTTAGCGATAGCGTATAATATAATTGAGAGATGAGAGTAACAGAGCGGACAGCAGCTTGCTCAACCTTGTGTTAGGGTAAAGGGCATAGGGCGAAGGGAGAAGGGAGAAGGGCTGTTTATCCCCTTTCTTAAAGGGGAAAGGCTGTGCTAGCAGCCTAGGGGATTTTTGAGAACTATGCTAAGCAGTAGAAAGTTAAGTCCGAAGATCTAAAACAATCCCCTAAACTCTATGCTCTGAGCTCTGAACTCTAATTTAAGGTCTCGCGTCTAGCTGTCCGTGGCTGACTACCCTAAGGTAGTCAGGAAGGTGGATTGTTTATATGAGCGAAGCAATAATTGTAATTGGTTTGAACTGGCTCGGTGATGTGGTTATGTCATTGCCGGCTATTTCTGCTGCTTGTGCTGCTGGAAAAGAAATACATATAGTTACAAGACCACATTTGGCCGATGTTTACTGGCTTTCAGATTTGCCAGTTGTCGTTCACAACATTCCGACCAACGATAACCCACTAAGAGTTATAAAGGCTATGAAACCGCTTTCACGCATTTTTGCAGGGGCGGCCGTCTCTTTGCCAGACTCTTTCCGTGGAGCTGTTTTGGCAAAGCTCTGTAAAACAGGCAATGCCATAGGTTTTGATGTTCAGGCAAGAGGTTTGTTTTTGAACAAGAGGGTTAAAAAACCGGCAGATTTTAAGCTTATGCATGAATCAAAACTTCATTATATGCTTATGAGAGAGGCTATTTCAGAATTACCTGAAACAATGCCAGATTTGCCTCATTGCTTTATTTCCAAGGAAGATTGGGTTAAGACCGCTTCAAAATTTAATATTGATACGGGAAAAGAATTTATTCTTTTAGCTCCAGGTGCAGCTTTTGGTGCAGCAAAGCGATGGCCGCCCGAATATTTCGCTGAATTAACAAAGCTGATTGCTGAAAAATATTCTGGTATTCAGATTGTTGTTACTGGCGGTGAAAAGGAGACAGCTATAACCAAAGAAATAGCAGAAAAATCTGGTGTTAGTTTAATTGACCTTGCTGGAAAGACAAATCTAGAGGAATTAGCTTGCCTTCTAAGTCGAGCTAAGGCTATGGTTGCCAATGATTCAGGAACTATGCACTTGGCAGCATTATACCGAACTCCTACTGTTGTTCCGGTGGGACCCACTGATATGAAGCGAACCGGGGCTTTGAACGAAAATTTTGTGCCTGTTATAGCTGCTAACTGCGAAAAGATTCCATGCCGCGAAAGAGTCTGCCCTTTAAAAACAGATGCATGCATGAAATCTCTGAAACCTCCGCTGGTCTTCCACTTCTTAAAAGAACAACTTGATGGTGTATGTCAATAGAACGGACAGCAGCTTGCTCAACCTTATTCTCCTCCGCGGTCTCTTATAATTTCTACCTTCGAATAAGCTTTGAGGGAACGAGCCTTGTGCGGAGAATAAAAGGTTTCGCGTCAGCTGTCCGTTGCTGTCACAGAAAATCTTCTCCCACGCAGGTTGGGAAAGTTGCGCATAGTGCCGAAAGGGGGCTTCTTTAAACAACAATTCTAACCCTTCCAACCCTTCCAACAACTATAACGATTTGAACAACTCGAACAATTCGAACTCTTCGAACAATTATAACAATTACCACAGTGAAACGTCCCACAGATTGCATCAGCAATCGTCCCACAGCGAAGCGTCCCACCTTTTTCACCCTCCAAATCTTTTCTCAAAAGGCTATTGCATAGAAAACAGAATTGTTATAAACTTCATGCATTGAAAAATTTCTAATGGGAGTGTTTAATGAAAAACTATAAATCATTAGCCGTATTTTTTGCTATGGCACTTACCGCTTCTGTTGCTTCTGCCGCAGACATTTATGTTTCTTTAGAAACTGGTAAAAACAAGAATGAAGGAACCAAAGAAGCTCCTTTAAAGAACTTGTGGAAAGCTTTGGAAAATGCAAAGGATGGCGATACCATTCACGTTGCTGAAGGTAACTATCCTGGCAAGATGAAACAAGGCTGGTTTAAGATGGAAAAACCTGTTTCAATCATTGGCGGTTATTCTAATGATTTTTCCGAAAGAAATCCTTTAACTCATAAGACTATGTTCCAGCCTTTAAATGAAAACAATGACAAAAAAGGCACTGGTCTTGGTCTGCTTCACTTGGAATTTGATAAGACCAACAATGCACCTAAAGGCTTCAAGATGGTTATCGATGGTCTTATTTTTGACGATGGCTTTGCTTCAAGCTTCCATGCTACAAAAGGTAAACCAGAAGGTCTTGATACCGGTATGTGGTTGCAGGGCCCTGCCAAAAATATAAATGACCCGTTTGCTTCTGCTGAAAGATATGGAATCTATTCCGCTACAGCTTCAAGAGGCGAAGGTGACATTACTATTCAGAACTGCACTTTTGTTAATATTGGCAACTATGGTTTGAACCTCAACTGGTACAAAGGCAAAGTTAATGTTATTAATAACGTATTCTGCAACACTCGTATGATTGGCGCCAACGTTACATGCTCTGCTGCAGCTCCTTCTGTTGAATGGGAATTTGCTAAAAATACTGTATTGTATACTTGGAGCAGAATCAGCGATCTCGGCGATATGGGCTTTGGCGTTCGCACTAACACAGGTGTTACTGCAAATATTCACGACAATATCATTGGTTTGAACGTTCTTACTGGTTTTGATAACACTAAGGGCGATCCTAAGAAGAAAATCACAAAACTTGACGGCAATGTATTTTTCCTGAATCGCGGAAGCGATGTTCAGATGACCATTTCTCCATCAATTGCAAAAGTTAGAGTAGATGGCTTTGAAGATTTGGAAGGTACTGACGGTATCGAATCTATCGAAGACAATGTTGATCTTAAAGATCCAAAGGTTTTCGAAGGCCGTTTGAATCCTACTTATTTAAATGCTTTCCTTTCTATGAAGTATAGCGAATCTACAAAGGTTCCTGAAAATCAGGCTAATGCGCTTAGAGGTGTTTTAGGTCTGCCTCTTCAGGGTACTATTAAAACTAATGTTGAAATGTTCGCTAACCGTTATCCAATGGAAGATTCTTTGAAGCTCTTCGGCGCTATGGCTGGCAAGGGTGCTCAGATGCCAGAAGGTTGCACTGCTGCTGCACCAGCCCCAGCTTCTGCTGCAACTGAAGCTGCTCCTGCTCCAGCTGCTGAAACTGCTCCAGCTCCCGCAGAATAAGCAATAAAAGAATAAACTAGATAAAAAAAAGCACGCTATATGCGTGCTTTTTTTATGTACAAAATCACTGTTAGTGCACAATGTACAAAATAGCTTGCTTTTTAAAATGAAAAGTGATAACATGCGCGCAACATAAAATCATAAAGATTTAAAAAAAATTGATTTTTAGGAGAGTATATCATGTCAGATGAAGTACAGGTAACTTCTACTTCATGGTTTAGTAGATTGGGCAGCGCCATAAAAGGTGTATTTATTGGTATGTTTTTGGTTCTTGCTTCTATCGTTCTTCTTTGGTGGAATGAAGGCCGTTCTGTAAGAAGATATAAAGAAATATCTTTTGCTAAAGAAAATACAGTAGAAACTCCATATGATTCTATTGACGCATCTAATGAAAACAAACTTGTTCACTTTGCTGGTAAAGCTAGCACCACAGACGTTCTTTCTGAACCGACTTTTGGTGTTACTGTTAAAGACAGCTATAGAATGAGCGGTAAAGTTGAAGTTTACCAGTGGGTTGAAAAGGTTATTCCTGGCAAGACTGAAACTGTTAAAAAGCTTGGTGGCGGCACTGAAACCAAAAAGTATCCAGATACTTATGAATACAGAAAAGATTGGGCTGATTCAGCAATTAACTCTGACAGCTTCCATGAAAAAGTTGACAAACAGACTAACGAAGTTCGCAAAAACCCATATACAACTTTGCCTTATGCTGAAGTTCAGAATGTTGTTAAGGCTAAAAGTGTAAAAATTGGTGCCCATGACCTTCCAGCAGATTATATTGGCAGATTAGGTTCTTCAAAAACTATAGAACTTGTAGCAGATCAGCTTAAGCTTCCTGAAAACGCTATAATTGAAAAGAATTATATCTATTTGAATCCTGTAGCTGTTACACCTGCAACAAATGCAGTTCCTGCAACTCCAGCAGCTCAGACTGTAGCTACAGATTCTGCCGCAGCAACTACTGCTTCAGCAACCGTTGAAACAACTGTTCCACAGACTGCAGCAGTTACTGCTAGTGCTGTTAATCCTAATGCTCCAAAAATTGGTGATGTAAGAATTGCTTTTACACATGCTCCAATGGATATCGTAACTGTAATTGCTAAACAAGTTGGTCCTTCATTTGAAACATATAAAATTGATGATGATTTGAGTTATATTGATGTCAGATCTGGCGATAAAGAAATGACAAAAGAAGAAGTTTTCAAGAGCAATGAAAGTGCTGAATCAATGATGGTTTGGTTCTTACGTTTCTTAGGTTTCATAATAATGGCTTCTGCTTTCGGTATGATCTTCAAGCCAATTTCTGTTCTTGCTGATGTTGTTCCGTTGTTTGGCGATATAGCAGAATCTGGTATAGGTATTATCAGCGGTTTGATAGCATTTGTTCTTTCTATGTTTATCATAGCATTAGCTTGGTTGTGGTATAGACCATTAATCGGTATCTTATTGCTCGTTCTAATGGGTGCTGCAATATTCGGTATCATTACTTTGATTGCTAAAGCTAGAGCTTCTAAGAAAGCAAAAACTGATGCTCCTGCAGCAGAACCTGCTCCAGAAACAACTCCAGCTGCTTAATAAATAAGTAGAAATAAAAAAAGACAACTGATTATTATCAGTTGTCTTTTTTTTTATTTTAAAATATTTATATATTTATTAAATGTTTTGAAGGGTATTTTTATGAGTCAAGATGATAACATGGGTTTAGTAGGAAAGTTTTATTTTAATTACTTTTGCAGGTTTTTAGGAGCCGTTTTCTTGTTCGGTTCTATTATTCTTCTTTTTAAAAGTGAAAAAAAGGTATTGGAAGGGTATCTTACTAAAGAATTTGCAAAGAAAAATTATGTGGAAGCATCGGCGGATACTATTGATAAAGATAAAGAGGATAAGTTGGTATTCGTTCGTGGTAATGCTGTTTCAGAAGATAGTGTTGTAGATAATGTTTTTAATGTTAAAGTTGATAACAGCTTAAGCATTAATAGAGTAGTTGAAATGTACCAATGGAAGGAAACCAGTCATAAGCATACAAGTGGTTCCGGAAAAAAAAGACGTATTCATTATACTTATTCTTATTCTACTGGATGGTATCCCTATGTAATAGATTCATTTGTATTCCACGAAAAGAAAAATCATGAAAACCCAAGTATAATGTATCACAATAACTTAGTGGTGGCTTCAAAAAAAATTAAAGTAGGTGTTTATAATGTTAATTCTAGTGGGTTTGCACGGATTGGAGCACCTGAAAAAATTGATATTGATGAGACAACGATTAAACTGCCTGATAGCGCGATAATAAAAGACAATAAAATATATTATAATACTTATGTTGAAACAAAAAACAGAAAAGAAAAAGTAAATGAATCCCATGGAATCATAAATGAGGATATAAAAAACTTTGTTGCAAATGAGAAGCTTAAATATGATGAAAAAAAACCAAAAATTGGTGATGTGAGAATAACTTTTTCAAGATATCCTGTTTGTGATGTTAGTGTTTTGGCAAAGCAGAGTGGCGACAGACTTATTCCATACAAAACTCAAAATCAAGATATATATATAATTAGATACGGAAAAGTTAGTATAGACAATATGATTAATTCTAAGTGGAATAGTTATTCCGATTTTTTTTCTGATTTTACTCGTGTTTTATTCTTTTTCACAACGGCTTTGGGATTATTCTTTGTCTGGGAAAAAATAGGTTGTCTTCTTGGCTTATCTGGTGCCTTAGTTATAGTTTCAGGAATCGTTGCTTTTGTTTGGTTGCCATATAATGATGATTTCAGTTTCCAATCATTATTATTTTTTGGTATTGGATTATTTGTAAGCTTTTTCTTAATTATAACCTTCTTTTTTGATAAACCTGATTCTGGCAAAGATAGTAACGACCCCCAAAACAGTGGTATTGATAAAAGAAATAATCAGAGCAATGTTAGTTTTTTTGATAACAATAATAGTGACAATAGCAGTAGTAGTCATGATTGGTCAGACAACTTCAAATTAGACAATGATTATGACAGTAAATATAAAGAGGATGAATACAAATAATAACCGATTTCACTCTTTGCTTTTCTATTTCTAGCTGAATTTAATAAAAATCTATGATATCATATTAAACTATGAATATATTAGTATCACGAACAGACAGAGCAGGCGATTTAATTTTAACCTTACCGGTTTTCAGGGAATTACGAAAAGTTTTCCCTGATGCTCATATCGTTGCTCATGTTCGCAAATATACTGCTTCAATAGCAAAACTTTGCAAAGAAATAGATGAAATTCTCTTGGATGATGATTATGACCAGGGCTTGATTAGTAATTCCTTATGTAATTGCTTTAAAGACCATTCTTTTGATAGAGCAATTATTGTTCATCCTGCTGGTAGAGCTATAATTGCTGCATGGCGAGCTGAAATCCCTGTTATAACCGGTCGTGCTTCAAATATCTTTCAGTTTTTATTAAATGATGGCCGATTACAAAAACGTTCATACAATAAAAAACATGAATTTGAATATAATTTAGAATTGCTTGAAGGCATTGTACCTGATATAGAATACAAACCTTACAATTTTGAACTTAAAGAAAGTTTAATAAACGAAGGCAAGGAGTATTTTAAACAGATAGGCTTAGATGAATCTCCTATTATTGTTCATCCTGGTCATGGAGGTTCCGCATATAATATAACTCCGGAAATGTATGCGAAAATAGCTTCCAGGCTGATAGGAGCCGGCAGAACCGTTATGGTAAGCCTTGGACCAGGCGAAGAAAGCATGGAAGAATACTTTTTTACTTTAAAGGAAAGTGGCCAGATTTATTTCTTAAAAAATATTCCTTCTTTTGATAAGCTAGCAGGTATTTTCGCTAATTGTAAAGCTTTTATAGGCGGTTCAACTGGTCCTCTTCACTTATCTGCTTCAATTGGTCTGCCTTCTATCGCATTTTTCCCGCCTGTAAAGGCAATGACTCCGAATCGATGGGGGCCGGTCGGCTGTAATAATCTGGTGATAAAGCCAGATGTTCCTGCTTGTAATGGAAAGTGCAATAACTGTAAGTATTCAGGCTGTATGAAAAATATAGATTTGATGCCTGTGTTCGATTGGTTATCCGGTATAGGTTATTAGTCCTTTTTTTACAGGATTAATCTGGAAAAATATAAGAAATACAGATAATAATAAATGGTGATTGATAAAAAATATTCTTTAGCTTCAATTGTTTTAATGGCCGGCTATTCTAGAAGAATGGGACATTTAAAACAGCATGTGATGCTGAAGGATAAAACTTTTCTTGAACATATTATTGAAAAGCTTCAGTTTTTTCCTGAAGAAATTATAAATAAAATTTTTGTTGGTCAGGAAAAAGATGAATTGGGTCAGCAAAAGGTGAAAGAATGTGGGGGAATATGGATTTCGAATTTGCATCCTGAGAATGGGCCTATAAGCTCTATTCGGTTAGCTCTTGATAAGGTTGATTCTTCTGCCGAAGCAATTGTTTTATGGCCTACAGACCACCCAATGATTGAGTATAATACATTGCAGAAATTAATTGATAGCTATAAAGTAAAGCCTGAATATATCACTTTGCCTTCTGATGGAGAACATAGAGGACATCCTGCGATTTTCCCCAAATGGTGTTTTGAATATTTTAAGAATTATGAACTTGAGAATGGAGCGAAAACTTTGTTGCAAATGTTTCCAGACAAGATTAATTATGTTTTAACAGAAGATATCTGGATAACCCGTAATATTAATACTCCTGATCTATTGCATGAAGCAGAAAGATTGTTGGCTGTTATCGGTTGACAGTTGCCTGTTTACGGTTAACTGAAAACTGAATTAAGTGAGACGCTGCGCTGTGGGACACTTCGTTGTGGGACGGCGACTGATGTCGTCTGTGAGACGTTTAACAGTTGTAATCGTCAGCGGACAAAGACGCGAAACCTTTTATTCTCCGCACAAGGCTCGTTCCTTCAAAGTCTATCCGAAGGTAGGTATTTTCAGAGACCGCGGAGGAGAATAAGGTTGAGCAAGCAAATGTCCGCCATATTTTTGTTAAAATTGTTAGAGTTGTTCGAATTGTTCTAAGAGTTCGAGTTGTTAAAACCAGTAAACAGTTAACTGCCGACAGATAACTGAAAACCGAAACCTGAAAACCGATAACAAATTGTTTCAAAGTTTGGCTCAATGTGTTATTATAGATAATCCTATATTGAATTTCATAATGGAGATAAAAAATGGATTTCCCAAAACCAGGATTAGGTTCAGGTCTTAGTCACACCCCATCTTCTGCTGCTCCAGCTGCTCCAGCAGCTTCTATAAAGAAACCGCCGGAATTACCAAAATGTTTTGGTACTGACTATTTTGGAAAGTGGAATATGACTGGTATGACTTTTGAATCAATGAAAATTGATAATACAGAATATCAGAGAAGATGCGCTTTTTGTTCTTTCTTTGAAAGATGTTATTTCTGTAACCATATCAGATTGCTTAGAATCAAGAGATAATTAAGTTACAAGTTACAAGATGCAAGTTTCAAGATTTCTTGAATCTCAATCTTTGGTCTTGTAACTCAATTTATGGTCTTATAGTATAAAATAAAGGAAGGAAAGAGAATTTAATGAGAACTTACGACATTATCAGAAAAAAACGCGATGGTCACAAACTTACCCAGGAAGAAATCAATGAAATAGTAAAAGGCTATGTAGCAGGGACTGTTCCTGATTATCAGATGTCTGCTTTTTGTATGGCAGTATTTCTAAAGGGTATGGATGAAGAAGAAACTTACTGGCTTACCGAAGTAATGAGAACTAGCGGCGATATCATTGATTTGAAGGGTATCGAAGGCTTTACTATTGATAAACATTCTACTGGTGGTGTTGGCGATAAGACCAGCTTGGTTCTTGGTCCAGTTCTCGCTTGCTTAGGTTTGAAGGTTGCCAAAATGTCTGGCCGTGGCTTAGGTCACACCGGCGGAACAATCGACAAACTCGAAGCTATTAAAGGATTCTCTACAGAACTTACTTCTGAACAATTTGTAAAAGCAGTTAACAAAATCGGTCTTGCTATCGTTGGGCAGACAGGCAATCTTGTTCCTGCAGACAAAAAGATGTATGCTTTGCGCGATGTAACTGCAACAGTTGATTCTATTCCTTTGATTGCTGCTTCAATTATGTCTAAGAAACTTGCCGTTTGCAATAAAGGTTTGGTTCTTGATGTTAAAGTCGGTTCTGGCGCATTTATGAAAACTGTTGAAGATGCAAGAAAGCTTGCTTCTCTTATGGTTAAAATCGGTGCTCAGGCTGGCAGAAAAGTTGCAGCTGTTCTTACCAATATGGATGAACCTTTGGGTGAAATGGTTGGAAATGCTTGCGAAATTATAGAAGCTATTGATACTTTGCATTACAAAGGTCCAGAAAGCTTTACTAATCTTATTAAAGAACTTTGTTCTGAAGCTTTGATGCTTGAAAATCCAAAGTTAACAAAAGAAGAAGCTGTTAATAAGGTTATTGAAGTTCTTAAGAATGGTAAAGCCTTCGAAAAACTTATTGAAATGGTTGAATCTCAGGGCGGCGATTCTTCTATGATTAAGGATTAT
>JAFXRA010000148.1 GCA_017526725.1 Candidatus Rifleibacteriota bacterium | reverse complement strand
TGCTGTCGGTAGTCCATTAGGTTTAGAACAAACTGTAACTGTCGGTGTTGTAAGTACTGTTGGCCGTTCAGGTCTTGGTGCTGCAGCAATTGAAGATTTTATACAGACTGATGCCAGCATTAATCCTGGTAATTCAGGCGGCCCTCTTGTCGATATAATGGGCAGAGTAATAGGTATTAATACTTTGATTTTTACTGCCCCAGGTTCTGGTATTAGTTTTGCTATTCCATCTAATCTAGCTGTTAAGGTTGCAGAACAGATTGCAAAAGGCGGCACTGTTTCCAGACCTTACTTGGGTATTTCTATGGTTCCCGTTACTGATGAACTCAGCGAACATTATGGCTTGAAAGATAAACAGGGCGCTGTAGTAATGGATATTACAGATAAATCACCTGCTTCTAAAGCAGGTTTTAGAAAGATGGATATTATAAGAAGCTTTAATGGCAAAGAAATGAAGACAACAGAAGATGTTCAGAAGTTTATCTTTTCTAGGAATGTTGGCGAAGAAATCAATACTCAGGTTCTGAGAAACGGTAAGCCGATTGAATTAAAAATAAAACTTGAACAAATGCCTTCTACATTCGGTCTTGCATCATCTGAAATAAAAGAAAATCCTGTTAAAACAAAACCCTTGGCTATAACAGATAAATTAGGTCTGAAAGTTCAAAAACTAACTGCTGATTTAGCCAAATCTATGGGGTTAAAGACTTCTGAAGGCCTAGTCATAGCCGGTGTTAAAGAAGATTCTGCTGCTGATAAATCTGGCTTAAAGAAAGGTGATATTATTACTCAGGTAAACGGCAGCGATATCAGTAATGAAGCAGACTTAGAAAAAGCATTAAAAGACGGTGTAAAGAAACAGAGTTCTGTTTTTCTTATAGAAAGAGCTACTGTACCTATGTTCTTAGTTGTTTCACATAAATAAGTATTAATTAATAAGGCTGACTTTTAAGCAGAAAGTAATATTTGCTTAAAAGTCAGCTTTTTATTTTAGCTTTATTTATTATTTACAATTCAAATGTTTGACAGTATTTTGTAAAGAGTTTATCATGGTAGAACGGTAACATGAAACAACAAACTCTTTTTTCTAAGCAGAATGTGCTATGGCTAGGAATCTTTTTGGTATTTCTGGCCTTTCTGTCGTTGTTTTTTATGTTTATGTCCAGAAGAAATACCAGACAGACTATGACGACTCATAAACCCTTGGTGGTTAATGATATTGAAGTCGGTGATGTTACAGATGAAGAGAATATCTTTGAATCATTAGATTTTCAGAATGTTCATACTGCTTTCCAGAAATCATACCTTGAATTAATACAAAACATTGATAATAAAGAGGTCAAAAAAGGCAGTGAAGGTATTGTTAGAATAGATCTGAAAAGAGATTCTTTGTTGTTTGAAACCTATAAAAAAGCTCAGAGCAATTATGGCAAAGTTCTGAAAAAAGTTGAAGACCACGAAAAAGATTTTAAGATAAAATGCTTTGCCAGAATGAGGAAACTTATACTTGCCGTTTTGTATGCAGATAAAAAATTCGGTAAGAGAGTTACCCGTTTTGACGGAGATAAGTTAGTGGAAATAGGCGCTTTGGATGCTATTCCAGTCTGTCCGCGAGGTGGAGAATATTCAATTATATATAAGAATGGCCGCCGTCTATTTAATTGTTCTATACATGGCGTTTTAAAGAACTGATCTTTATGCTCTAAGCCCCTCTTCTTTTTTTCTGTCTTCTTCTGTTTCAAGTTCCCCGTTAAAAAGTAGTTCAACCATTTCAATAAGTGTTCTGACGAATAAAACGCCTACACCAATAGAGAAAATAAGAGTCAAAACTACTGCAGTAGAAAGTTCCTTTAGCATTTTATTTCTCCTATGGTAATAATTCTTCACCCCTCTATCGGCAGTTTTCTATCTTTTTTTTAGCTATAATTACTGATGTTTTTTTTGTATACCCAAATAATACTTGCACTAACATATAAGTGTGCTATAATGCTGTTACTTGAAGTTTAACTTGGAGATAAATAATGACCGAAGAAAATAATAGCGCTAAAACCGTCTACAGAAGAGTAGTCATTCCTGAAGAAGCTAAAAAGAAATACCTGGTAGGCAATACCCCTCCATTTCTTGGTAAAACTTTTGAATTAACACCTGGTGCAGCTTTTACAATAGGCCGCGAAGAAGGTAAGTCTCTGCAGCTGCCAAGCAGTATGGTTTCAAGAAATCATGCTAAAGTAGAACTTCAAGACGGCAGATGTATTCTTACTGATACTAATAGTTCAAACGGAACTTTTGCAAATGGTGAACAGCTTCCTCCAAACGAAGGTTATTTGCTTTCTCATCGTGATGTTATTAAATTTGATACCTATGAATTCATATTTGTAGATACTGCTGTTGGTGATATCTGGCAGACTTTGAAACCTCTCTCCAGAGAAGGTTCTCAGATTGTTTCTTTCTACAGCCCTAAAGGCGGCACAGGTATTACTACAATAATAGTAAATCTTGCTCATTATCTTGCAACAAAAGCTGAAAAGAAGGTTATTGTTGTTGACTTAGACTTAAGATTCGGTGATGTACTCACATTTTTGAAGGGTAAACCAGGTCAGACTATTATCGAAGCTATTGGAGAAACTGAAGTTACTCCTGAAAATATTCAGAAGTTTATTCATAAGGGCAATGATTTCGATTATCTGGCTGCTCCAAAGAAAACAGAACTAGCTGAACTTATTAATCCAAATCATATCAAGAGCATTTTATGGAGCCTTGAAGCTAATTATGACTTTGTTCTTGTTGATCTTCAGGCTGTTATTGATGATATAACAATCAATACATGGGAATTATCCAACCTGATTTATCTCGTTGGGCAGCCTGAAATTGGCCATTTAATAGCAGCTAGACGTGTAATTGAAATCATGAATCAGTTTAAATACCCGGATTCTAAGTTCAAACTCATTATGAATAAGGTTGGTCAAACTGGTTCTATTTCAGCAGAAGAAATTAAAGCTTTCTTGAAAAAGGAAATACAGACTCTGCCGTATGCTCCTGATGATGCTATATTAACATCTAATGGCGGTGAAATGCTTATTGCAGAAAAGCCATCTTCTCCGTTGAGTGTTGGTATCTCTAATCTTGCAAGAAGCATGATTGGCGAAGAAATGGTTGTTCAAGAAGACGGCGGTATTTTTGCTAAACTTAAATCACTTCTTGGAATGTAATAGGGGTTTCTAACGGTGTCTGAAGATTATTCAATGAAACGAGCGGGGAACTACACCCTTGTTCGAAAGCTTGGCGACGGTGGTTTTGCAACTGTTTATCTGGCTCAGCATACAGTGCTTGAAAAAAAGGCAGCAGTTAAGCTTTTGCTAGGTGAATGGGTTGACGAACCAGATGTTGTTTCAAGATTTTTCGATGAAGCTCGTACCATGGAAAGCGTCAGCGAACACCCTAATATTGTTAAGATAATTGATATTGCCACTAAGGAAAAATGCCAGGAAGAAGGCCTGCCTCCATATTTCATTATGGAATATCTTGAAGGTAAATCATTGGAAGATTTAATGAAGTCTTCTGATGGTTTCAGCCTTGAAGAAATTGTTCGAATAATGGACAGCGCCCTTTCTGCATTGCAGTTTTGTCATGACCACGGTGTTGTTCATCGTGATATAAAACCCAGTAATTTCATGATGGATGCCGACGGCAATGTTAAACTTACTGACTTTGGTATTGCTAAGGCAGCAGAAAATACCAGCAAACCCGGTGAAGGTCTTACTCTTGGTTCTACAGACTACATGTCTCCTGAACAGGCCTTAGGTAAACGAGATCTAGATTATCGTTCTGATATTTATTCATTAGGTGTAACCCTCTATCAGCTTGTTTGCGACAGATTACCCTTTATTGCTGACAGTGCTAATGCTGTTGCTCTTAAACATATTCAGGAAAAGCCTATTCCGCCAATAGAATTAAACGGAGAAGTTCCTAGACGTTTAAATAATGTAATTCTTAAAGCAATGGAAAAGGAACGGGAACATCGTTTCCAATCATGCAATGAGATGAAGGCGGAACTAGACAAGTTGCTAGACCCTAATGCTGATGATGTTCCTGTTGAATCTGACAGCGGAAAAACTGGTGTGAGAACTACATCTCTTGATTTAAGCACACTTCATGCCGAATCAGGTGATGAAGGTTTCAGCCGGGATGAATACGATGAAACAACAAATTACACGGGAATGACTACCCGTAAGCTTGTTTCTAAACCGCCGGTTGCACTAGTAAGCTTTGTTAGAACCGTATTGATTATCGTTGTTGCGTCAGTATTTTTCCTCGGTATTTTTTATGTTTACGGAAAGATGACAAATGTTCATCTCAAGTTAGAAAGTTCTCCATCAGGTGCAAATATTTATATTAACAAGGCTATGGTAGGCACTTCGCCTTTAGAACTTAGTCTGGCACCGATGCAGTATCTGGTTTCCTTTAAATATGACGGCTATGGAGAGGAAAACAGATTATACGATGGCGTTGCCGGTAGTGATTTAAATGTATCTGTTAAACTTATAAAGACAGATCCAGAAGGTCAGACAAAGCTTAAAGCTACATTGGATGATTTTAAAGGAAAAGTTCAGGCTTTATCTAAAACTGCTAACAGTAAATCAAAAAAAGACCAGACCGCTCATCAGAAAAACTTGGAAGAAGTTTCTAAAATCTACTCTGATATAACTGATTTGTTTGTTGCTAATGATAATGATATCCGGTATGGAAAGGCTTACATAGAGGCTAGCAAAGCTTTTGACAAACTTGATGAAGCTAAAGGCAAGATTACTGAATTAATTAACAAAGGCGATAATACAGCAGATTTACATTGTCTCCTTTGTTTAATCAACAAAGCGCAAGGAAATAAAGACGGATATAAGCTGGAATTAGACAATGCTTATATCATTGACAAAAACAATAAGAACGTTTTGAATGCATATGGCGATTATTATGCTGAACAGGGTGAAAAAGAACGGGCGAAACAGTTTTGGAGTATGTCTCTATTTTTGTATCCTGAACAGCCAGAAATAAAAGCAAAGCAGGATAAGCTATAAATGGAAGGAGTGATGAGGTAATGAGATATTCATTTTATGGTGAAACAAATGTTGGAAGAGTTCGCGACCACAATGAAGATGCTTTTCTGACCTCTGATAATCACGCCTTCGGTATGGTTTCTGATGGCATGGGCGGTTTAGCAGCGGGTGAAGTTGCTTCTCAGATTGCAAAAGATTCTGTAAATGCAGCTTTTGAAAATGCTGATGCAGAGATGGCTTTGTCGCGTATAGTAAATAATGCTATTACTGACGCTAATACTAATGTTAGAAAAGCTCAGAAAGAAAAACCTGAAGCCAGTGGAATGGGTTGCACCTGTGTGTTGCTGGCATTTCGTAAAAAAGAATATTGTATTGGTTATGTAGGCGATAGCAGAATCTATAGATATAGAGATAATCAGCTTCAGCAGCTTACTGTAGACCATTCTTATGTTGAAGAATTGTTTCAGCGCGGTTTGATAAGCGAAGAAGAAAAGAGCACTCATCCTTATAAAAACTCTATTACAAGATATATTGGTCATGAAGATGTTATAAAAGTTGACGTTTCTTCTGGCCCGCTGAAATCTGGTGATAGATTTATTCTTTGCTCTGATGGGCTTCATGGTGAAGTTACTGCTTCTCAGATTGCTGGAGTTCTTAGAGATAATATGAATCCTAAGGATTGTGTTCAGAAACTGATTCGATTAGCTCTAGAACACGGTGGTAAAGATAACGTTTCTGTTGTTATTGCATCTGTAGAAAATGATTTGGATGAAATATCATCTGGCCAGCTCAGCGGTGAAATAGTCCATAAAAAGAATGCTAAGAAAAAACAAGGTTTTTTGCATAGATTCTTAGGTCTTTTTATAGATGAAGATGAAGAAGAAGACAGCGAAAAAGAAAAACTTGAAAAAGAAAAACCCGGCCAATAAATTGTTTAATTATTTGCCGGGCCTTCAGTCTTTCTTAAATCTATCAGCCTAATCCAAATACTTCTTTGAATAGAGCAAACATGCTCCATGTTCCTGTATCTTGATTTTCTCCGGCTATACTAGCACACATCTGTCTTAAAGATGCTAATATACCTGAGCCGTCACTGCCTTTTGAAAGAACAAAAGGTGTACCCTTGTTTACCGAAGGAACAACAATGTCGCCTTCAGAAGGAATAAAATAGCTTATCGCGTAGCGCAGAGATTTTTCTACCTTGGCTGGTTCCAACCCCAAAGATTTGAATGCACGGTTCAATATTACTTTTACTTTTTCCCTTGGTATCTTTAACCGCTGGAACAAATCAAGAAGGACTTTTGTGTTCTTGATAAAGGTTAATTCCATAGTCATAACCAGCATAATCAGATTACTCAGGTCTAGTATTTTTAATTCCATGTCTGTGAGCTGATTATGGGTATCAATAATAATAAAGTCATAATGAGGTTTAAGCAGTTCGATTATTCTTTCTACCAATTCAGGTCTAATTGTTTCTGCTATCTCTGGAACAGGCGGCGGTAAAAGAACTTTTAAGCCGGATGGCTGGTGCAGGGTAAGCTGTTCTTCTATATGCTGCAGTTTTAAGGATTTTTTTGTTGCCAATTTGTGAATGTTCTTTTCGCATGTCAGGCCTAAGAGAATTGCCTGGTCACCAAAAGCCAGATTCAAATCAATTAAGACAACACGCTTTTTCCAGAATCTTGAAAGCATACAGGCAACATTGGCAGAAATAACCGATTTGCCAGCACCACCTTTTACATTAAAGAAAGTTATAACTCTTGCAGGCTGGCCTTTATTTTCTGTTTCTTCCAACAATAGATTGGCTCGCCTAGAATATAAGTCTCTTGATTCTTTTGCAAAACCTTGATAAAGACCTATTAATCTCAGATATAAGTCCTTGGGAATAAACATCAGCTGGAATTCCTGATACCCAATGACAGTAGAAAGCGCTTTTGTACCGTTAAGTATTTCTACTTCGCCGTAAACATCACCAGGATCAAGATTAAATAAGGTTTTCTTTTCTCCACCGTAATTCTTTAAAACGGAAAGTTGGCCTTCAACTACGAGAATGAGGTCTTTTATATCTTCTTTTTCTACAAGAATTGTTGTACCGGAAGTATACTGCTGGAAGCGGCAGTGCTTCGTCAGTTTTTCCAATTCACGTGTTGGCAATGTACTGAAAAAAGAAAATTTTTTTAAATTTATCATTATTACTCCAAAAAGAAGAAGTTACTCTTTATATATACACAATAAAAATTAGGTTATCAATATTTCTATTTGTATTAGTTTACATTGTAGTCGTTTTTATTGGTTTTATAGTTGATTAAAGTGATAGGAATGAAGCTTATTCTTCAATAGTAAAAGTTATAAACTTTATAATAAAAAAGGTGTATAATTAAAAATAACAAAATTTTGGGGGAATATATGAAAAAGTCTTCTTTATCGTTAGCGGCAATAATATCAATGTCTTTATTTGCTGCTCCTCTATTCGCATTTTCTCCTTTTGATGAATCTGATCAGGTTAATATTGATCATAAAAAAAATAAAATAGACGAAGTAAAAACGGATATTCAGGTTAAAGAAACAAAATCAGGCACGAAGCAGTCTGTTGCTAAATCAGATGCCAAAACTGCTTCTAAAGGTCTTAAATTCCCAAGTAAAGGGAAAATAACCGCTAGTGCATTGAATATACGTTCTTACCCTTGGGGTGATATTATCGGAGTTTACCCTAATGGTGATGAAATAGAAATTATTGGACAGCTTGGCGATTGGTACAAAGTTAAATATAACGGGCAAGTTGCCTATGTACATGGAAACTGGGTGAGCACTTCCGAAAAAGAAGGGCAAACCGAACCTAAATATGGTCTTGTTTCTAACAGTTTCGGTATTGATATTCATAGAACTCCGTCAGGAGATGTCTTAACCCATTTTAATCTCGGAGACCAGATATACATACTTGGTGAAGTGGGAGACTGGTACAAAATAGAACTTAACGGTAACGAAGCTTTTGTTTCGAAAAATTATATTGATTTAGTTCAAACAGATTTAAGCAAAAATGTTTCTGAAAATCAGAATTCTAATATTGTTTATCAGAGTTTTGACGGATATGTTACTGCAAGTGCACTAAATGTCAGATCTGGTCCTTGGGGTAATATTGATGATGTATTATACAATGGAGATGAAGTAAAGGTTATCGGAAAAGATGGAGACTGGTTCCTGATTGAACATAATGGTGAAACCAAATATGTTTATATGGATTATATTTCACAATCAGAACCTTCAGCACAATCCGATTCTTCACCTTCAAGTGCCGATAGCAACAGTAGCAATACAGATAATGCTGTTGCTGCTAATGATGGCAGTTTGCAACAGAACATAGTATCTCAGGCAAGAGCTTTGGTAGGAAGCACTGATTTCAGAGGTCCGGAAGTTAATGGCGGCAGTGTGGCTTGCGCGCAGGTTGTTTCTACAGCTCTTAATAATGCTGGTGCTATCAGCGAAGACGAAATGTCATTAGACTGCTATGTTTTAAGAGATAATCTAAAGGCTAAAGGTTGGGCAGAAGTTACTCCTCCGCCATATCAGGAAGGTGATGTAATCTTTTGGAGCACCTATGATTGGGATGGAGATGATGTTATAGACGAAGACACTCATGTTGGTATTATTCTGAAAGATGGGAATACTTATAAAGCTATGAATAACTCTTCAAGGGAAAAAATGCCAAGGATTGGCGAAATTGATGCCTTTACAGTTTCTAGAGTTTTGAGAAAAAATTAGGGGTGAGGGTTATTAAATGAAGGCTATTTCTGTTCTATGTGCTGCTTTTTTAGCTGTTTCTTCTTTGTGCCAGGCACAGACCTGGAATCTGGATTTTGGTGATGACAAAGCCCAGATGGCCTTTTATAACAGATGGAATTCTAATGAAAAGGTCGAAGATGTTCCATTTGGACCAATGTCTTTTAGAGTTATTAACAATAAACTTTGGGTTTTAGATTCAGTAAAAGGCAGAGTTTGTTGTTTCGATGAAAAGAATAAATTGCTGAAAGATTATGTTATTCCTGGTCTTAAAGGAAATATATTATTGGAAGACTTTGCTTTGGTTGGTGATGACTTATCTAAGCCTGATGCTGTTTGGGTGGCAAATTCATCAGATAGTATGATTCGAAAAATATCTGCAATCAACGGCAAAGTTCTTGCTCAGTTTGGTGGTCTTGGAAATAAGCCCGGTAAAATTATTCAGGTAAGCCGTCTTGAAGCTGATGCAGGCGGAAGGCTTTATGTAGCAGATATAGGAAGAAGCAAACTTTCTGTATTCACTTCTACAGGTGCTTTCTTGAGAGAATATCCCTGGCAGGGCAATGGTTTTGTTGTTGATAGATATGCTAATTTGCATATGCTTCATTACAGCGATAAAGCTGGTTATTTCTACAGGGTTTATTCGCCGAAAGGTTTTCTTACAAGCAGTACACATATTGGTTTCTTAAACAATACTAATGTAACTTTGCATTCTGTGGAAAAAGATGGCTCTCTTCTTTTGACTATGAACCCGACCACTGGTTTTAAAGGCAAATTAGACTTTGTTAAAACCAATAGGTTTGGCGATATTTTAGAAAAAGATTCTTTAATCCCGATAATTCCGATGAATCGATATATCCAGGATGATAATAACAAAATTTTCGTTGTGGATGCAGATTTTGAATCAGCTCCAACTTCTAGATTCATTGTTAAACCTTTTGAATGGAAAAAAACAACTGTAGTTCCAGCTACATCATCAGAATTAAAAAAGAGGATTATAGCAACAGTTCCTGATGAAATAGCTTCAAAGCTTATTGGCATGAGAGTTTATAAGAATCAGGCTTTTATAATGGCATCAAACGGGAAATTTATTGCAGTCGATTTGGCTAAAGGCGAAACAACTGCTCTTAAAATAAAGTCAGCAAAAGTAGTTGATTTTGATATTTTTGATGGAAAAATAATCTATCTTAATGATCAGGGAATGATTTGCGGCAATTTCCCTTCAAAATGTTCAAAAGGTCCTTATGATTCCTGCAAAATAGATATTTGTGATCAGGGAGCAATTCTTTCTGGCGGTAGCAATGCCTACTTTTTACCTAAGACTGCTTCATCTTCTTTTGTTTTGCCTGAATTTTTGATGCTTTTGCCTATTAACAATGGTTTGTTATGGGCTATGAACCTAAATAAAGATAATACATGGGAACTGACAATCCATGACTGTTTTGGCAATTTAATGGGTAAAGGTTTTAAGTTTAACAAAACTTTTAATCCGTCTAGTCTGGAAATAGGCCCAAAAGGTGTTGATGGTGAATTGCTTGTTTCTTCCAAAGACGGCAAAAAACGAAGCCTAGCCTTTATTGGAACAAACGGAAGAATGTTCTGGAAGGTTATCGGCCCGGAAAAAGTCTGTTCAAGAGATGTTGCTTTTGGACCTTTAGGAGAGCTTCTTGTATTAGAAAAGACTCCAGAAGGTAAAATAGTTCTATCGCATTTAATATTCGCAAATCCAGAAGGATGAAAGCTAAGCATCTTAAATAAAACATAAACTTTTTGCCTGAAATAAGGTATTATTAAAAGCAACATAAATAGGGGGAATATATGAAAAAACGTTTTTATTGTTTATTAGCTATTGTATTAGCTGCAACCTTATTTACATCTCCTCTGTTAGCCAATACTCCCTTTGAAGATTCTAAGGTGAGTGTTGGTAATACCTCTAATTCAGATTTGGAAACAGCTGATATAACAGTTACTGAATCGTCCTCTAATACTAATAATACTAATAGTAATTCTGACGAAGCTAAAGATTATAAAACTCCTGTTAACGGGGTAATAACTGCTTCAGCTCTTAATGTTCGTTCCTGCCCATGGGGCGATGTTATGGGTTACTATCATAAGGGCGATCAGGTTCAGATAATTGGCAAATTAGGTGATTGGTACAAAGTTAATTATAACGGCAAAGAATGCTATATCCATCAAAACTGGGTAACCACTCCTGATCATCAAGGTCAAACTGCTATCAGATACGGAGTTGTTAATAATAGTAATGGCTTGAATATATATAGAACTCCATCTGGCGATGTAATTTCAAAACTAAATGGCGGCGATCAGGTTTACATTCTAGGAGAAGTTGGTGACTGGTATAAAATAAAGGTAAATGGAAACGAAGCTTTTGTTTCTAAGAAATATATAGATGCTCCTTCGGCGCAATTAAGTGCATCATATTCTACTATTGCTTCTAACACAAATACTAGTTCTAGTTCTAGTTCTGGTTCAAATTCAAATGCAAGTACAGACAATGCTGTGGCTGCAAATAATGGAAGCTTGCAGCAGAATATTGTTACTCAGGCTAGAGCTTTGTTAGGCAGCACTGCTTTTAGAACCGCTGATGTTGACTATGGCAATAAGGCTTGTGCAAAAGTTGCTACTACAGCTCTTAAAAATGCAGGTGCCTTAGATTCTGTTTACTTGAATTGCCGAACTACTGTTGCAAAATTGAAAGAAAAAGGCTGGGTAGAAGTTACTCCTCCTCCTTATCAGGAAGGCGACGTTATTACTTGGAAAACATACGATTATACTGGTGACGGTATAAAAGACGAAGATACTCATATTGGAATTATAGTGAAAGAAGGAAATACTTATAAAGCAATGAATAACTCTTCTTCAATGAAAACTCCTCGTATTTCCGAAATCAATATTGCTCCTATTTCAAGAGTATTAAGAAAAGCTTAATTTGAGGTTCTAAATGAAATCTATTTCTCTTTTTTGTGTTGCTGCTCTCTTTGGTTTGGCCTCAGTAAGCTGTAAAGCTCAGACTTGGAGTCTTGAATATGGAAACGAAAACGGCAAGGTAGCTTTTTATAATAGTAATAATACCCCCAACTTTGCTGAAGACGCTCCTTATGGCCCCCTTTCATTCAGAGTTATAAAGAATAATTTATGGGTTTTGGATTCGGTAGCAGGAAAACTCAGCTGCTTTGATGAAAAAGGATCCCAGATTAAAACTATCGTTGTTCCTGGTCTTGAAGGGTTTAAACTCTTAGAAGACTTTGCTTTGGATGGAAAAGACCAGAATAATCCTGAATGCGTCTGGGTAGCTAATGCGCCTGATCGTATTATTCGCAAAATATCTATTGCGGATGGCAAGGTTTTGGCTCAGATAGGCGGAGAAGGAAATGAATCATGCCGGATTATACAGGTTAATCAGCTTGAAACAGATGCTGGCGGCAGACTCTATGTCGGAGATATAGGAAGAAGCAAGCTTTCTGTTTTTTCTGCAACCGGTGTCTTATTAAGAGAATACCCCTGGCAGTCGACTGGTTTTGTAGTCGATAAACATGCAAATCTGCATATGATTCATTATGCTGATAATCTTGGCTATTTCTACAGAGTTTATTCTCCAAAAGGACAGTTGATTAGTAGTACACATCTTGGGTTTATTGATAATACCAATTTAAAAATTAACTCTTTGGCAGATGATGGTTCTCTTATTCTGTCTATGATACCAGATACTGGTTTTAAAGGGGTATTAGACCTTGTTAAAGTAAACAAATCTGGTGAAATTACAGAACAACTGCAGTATGTTCCCCCTGTTTTAATGAATCGTTATGTTTCTGTTTCCGGAAATAAAATCTTCCATGCTGAAGCAGATTTTCTAACAGCTCCTGCCAATAAGTTTATTGTTAAACCATTAGAATGGGGTAAGAAGAAAAACGCTTCTACTGCACCATTGGCAATGGAGATAAAAAGAAAAACCATAGCAAAAATACCTTCAGAAATATCTTCTAATCTGATTGGTCTTCGTGTTTACAAAAATACTGCATTTGTAGTAGGGGCCAATGGTAAATACATAACAGTTGATTTATCAAATGGCAATGTAAGTAAATTTAAACTCAAGGCAAATAAAATCGTAGATTATGATGTTGTGGTTGGTAAAATCATATATTTGGATGATCAGGGAATGATAGGAGGTTATGCTTTCCCTAGCTGGCCAAAAGGACCTTATGATTCTTGCAGAATAGAAGCTTGTGCTCAAGGTGCTATTCTTTCTGGCGGAAGCAATGCGTATTTCTTAGCTAGAAACTCCGAAAATTCTGTAACTTTGCCGGAATTATACATGACTTTGCCTATAAACAATGGTACGTTCTGGACTATGAAGCAAAATAATGAAAAACGATGGGAAGCCAATCTCTATAACTATTCTGGAAAGATGGTAAATAAAATATACACATTTAGTGAGTATTTTAAGCCTTCTAATCTTGAAATGGGTCCGAATGGAATAGAAGGAGAATTGCTGGTTTCTGCAACTGAAGGTAGTGCTAGAACCTTATCTCTTATCGGTAATAACGGCAGAATGTTCTGGAAGATAAACGGCCCTCAGAAAGTCTGCAATAGAGATGTTGCTTTTGAACCGATTAGCGGTTTGCTTTTCCTGGAAAAAGAACAGAACGGGGAAGTAATTCTGTCGCAATGGATATTTGGCACTCCTGAAGGATAACTACGCCAAGCTACGCTTGTCGTACTTGTTGTAGTCGGTTTTTGTTGTTTTTATTGTTAAATCGTAAGTTTGTATGTTAACGAGTATTTGAAATTATAGTTACTTTGCTAGCCTTCTAATAACAATAACTACAATAATTACCAAAAACCACAAAAACAAAAAAGCTTCTCTTAAAAGAGAAGCTTTTTTCATCCCTCACAGGCTCTCCACAGATACCAGGATGCTATAGACCTATAAGGTTTCCAGTATTTTTCAGCATGTTCAATCATTTCCTGGTCGCTGGGAAGGGTAGGGTAGGTGCCCTTTATTACTGCAAAGCCTTTACGCAATCCTAAATCTTTGCCTGAAATAATGTCTATTCTACCTAATCTGAATATTAAAAGCATCTCTACAGTCCAGCGGCCAATTCCTTTTATTTGACTTAAAGTCTCAATTATTTCTTCATTCTGCATTTTGTGCAGCTTAGATAAATCTGGTAATTTACCATTGATTTCAAACTCAGTTAAATCTCGTATTGCTGCTATCTTTGGTCTTGATATGCCTACACTTCTAAGTTCATCATCTTCACTTCTTATTATGTCTAAAGGCCGAATCTGTTTTGAATTGAAAAGATTGCAAAGCCTCATGAAGATTGTGCTGGCTGCTTTGCCGCTTAATTGCTGTGATATAATTGATTCTATAAGAGATTGATATACTGAGGTTAAAGAGTTGATTTTAAGATTAAATTCCGGAGCAATTTTTAGAAACTTTGCCATATACTTATCTTTCTTTGATAAGTATTCTTTAATCTGCGCTATATCTGCTCTTTCTATTTGAGTTTTAAGCTTCATACTTTTTATTATATACAGATTATTTAACTCCATCAACTAGAGTTAGTAAGCTAAACAATTCGAACTTTTTGAATATAGAACTCTTCGAACAATTATAAACAATTACCACAGTGAAACGTCCCACAACGAAGTGTCCCACAGCGAAGCGTAACACAATGCCAAGCTAAGTTCTGCTCTCTTATCTCTTAAAAAAGTTTCCCTTTGCCATGATTTTTCATTTACTATATGTTAAATAAAAGTTAGAATTTAAATATATAGAGAAAAAAAGAGGGAATATAATGGGACGCAGACGAATAGCAAAACTTGTAGCAAGTGGCGACTATGAAATGACAAAGCACGCTTATGACCAGATGATTGCCAGAGATATTTTTATTAAACAGGTCGAAGATGCTCTGATGAACGGCAGAGTTGTCGATAAGTGGTCAGAACGCGGCGGTGAAAAGCTTGCTATTGTCGGCGAACGCTACAACGGCGACGATATAAAGGTAATAGTCAAAGATACCGAAATTCCAAAGGTTATAACTGTCTGCTACCCCTACGAAAGCAATATTTAATCATCGTATTTTTTGCTTCGGCTGGCTTTTTTCTGACTTTGAATTTTTTTAGATGCCATTCTTTCTTCTATAGAAGCTTTTGTTGGTTTTGTAGGTCGTCTTTTCTTTTTGACTTTTAATGCTTCTAAAATCATATTGCGAAGCTTTTCTCTGGCATCTTCTATGTTCCTATACTGTTCTCTGTATTTCTGACTTGTTATTATTAAACAGTCTTCCGAATCAAGTTTGTTCTTGTTGACTGTCAGCAGTTTATTTATAACTGTTTCTGTTAGCTGAGAGCAGTTTTTCGGATTAAAACGCAATTCAATACAGGTTGAAACTTTATTAACATTTTGACCGCCAGGACCAGATGACCTTACTGCATTTATAGTCATTTGCTCTGTAGGAATAATTATATTATCGTTAATAACCAGGTCTTCCATTTTCTTAATAACTCTTCAAATAAACCCCATTTTCCATATACATATAATTTTCTGAACAATATGTAAAGTAAGGTTTCCAGAAACTTTTGTCAATTTCGCCCTTGTCATAATAGCACCAGGCCCAGGGTTCCTGAACATCATTCTTATCTGCATCTTGAAGACTTAGATACCATTTTTTATCAAGGCATAAATGTTTTGAGTCAACATAGGCTTGCCCACAGTCTATGAACAGCCATCTATATTCGCCATTTATCTTGCAATAGGCAGCTATATCAAGATAATAACTTCTAGGACCGTTATGTTCATAGTTAAAGGTGTAATATCCTTCTAATACCTCAATTTGAACATCATTCTGTTTTTTGTGAATCATTCTTTTCAATAATTCTGCTAATCTTGAATTTTGTTCTGCTCTGACCATCCAATTATTGCTGAAAAGGGCGTATTCTATATCGACATCGTCGCTTAGCTCATATGCACTGTCTTTGAAAGATCTTTTAAATGAGTCCCAATAACTTTTTTCAGAGGTTGTTTTACCGCAGCCTGTTAAAGATGCGGTTAAAATTACTAATATAAATATTTTAATTATATTTTTATTCATATTTTCCTTCTGATAAATAGTTTTATTATATGTAACTCTATTAATAAATATATAAAAAAAAGGGGGCTTAACAAGCCCCCTTTTTTTTAATTTATTTAAATCTTGTGTGAAGTTCTTTTAAGAATTCTTCAGTATCAAAATAATCAAGCTTCATAGCTGCTTTA
>JAFXRA010000147.1 GCA_017526725.1 Candidatus Rifleibacteriota bacterium | reverse complement strand
CTCTGAACTACGAAAAATAATGATTGGCAAAGAGTATGAAGAAACCTGGGAAAATAAAACATCTAATCAAACTATAAATGATGTCAATGAACAGACTTTAAAATATTTCTTTAATTCAGCGATTTCTTGTGGAAGAATGCCAAAAATGGAATACGATAAACGCAGACTTCTTGAACTGATAGGAGTAATGAACAAAAATTATTTAACCAATGCAGGTGTCTGCCTTTTTTCATCAAAGAAACCTATTACTTTAAAGATGGCTGTCTTTGCTACCGAACATAAAGAAACTTTTCTTGATATGGCACGCATAGACGGAAATATCTTTCAACTAATAGATGAAGCGGTTCAGTATATTATCAAAAACATTCGCTGGCGTGTTGAAATGAACGAGGATGGAATACATCGTAAAGAAATACCTGAAGTTCCATTAGATGCGATTCGTGAAGCAGTAATCAATAGTTTTGCACATGCAAGATACGATATATCCGTTCAACACGAAGTAGATATCTTTTCGAATCGTATTTCAATTTGTAATCCTGGAGCCTTTGCCAATGAATTTGAACCAATTGATTTTTATACAAGAGATATTCGCTCGTATTTGAGAAATGAAGTAATATCTAAGGCTTTATACCTTTGTAAAGATGTTGAATCCTTTGGTTCAGGAATAAGAAAAATATATACTTTATGTAATGATTCAAATGTCTCTGTTTCTTATATTAATGAAGAAACTGCTTTTACACTTGAGTTTTCTAGAATAGATAGAAATAATATGCCACTAACTGGCGAGATAAATGGCGGAATAACAGATATTGAATTAGAATTAATTTCAACACTAAGAGAACACTCTAGATTGACTAATTCAGAACTAGCCAAGATTTTAAATAAATCTCAAAGAACTATTTCTAGATTGCTTTCTAACCTTAAAAATAAAAAGCTAATAGAACGAGTTGGCTCAAATAAAACAGGTTATTGGAAAGCAATATAACAAACCAAACAATTTTATCACGCCATTTATTACGCCACAAAATGGCAAGATAAATGGCGTAATAAAATAAAACAACACCTACAACCATAACCTCTAGGGCAAACGCAAACTTTTTTAGCTAATAATCAGTGTTTTAAGATGTAGTGCCTTCCAGGCACAATAATTATATATCTCTAATCCGTGGGTATCTTTAGATACCCACGGTTATTAATGTAGTGTCTTTCAGACACTTTACTTCTCTGAAAAGCGACTGCGACTCGCTGACCTCCTGTCGCTCGCTTGCATAGGCACATCCTGTGCCTTATGGAAGTCGCAACATTAATAACCTAGGGTGTCGAAGACACCCTAGGAATAGAATATAAAATATAATGCGTCTGGAAGACGCTACAATTATAATAATAGATATTGGCAAATCCTCATCAATAAAAGAAAAAGTTTGCGTTTGCCCTGCCATAACCTCAAAAACTTGACAATAAAAAACTTACCGTGATACTATAAAAAATAAACTTCCGGGAAGGGAGGACAACCTATGGTTCGTGCTAAAACAATCAAAAAAACAGATGATGCCTCATCTAAGAAGAAAAGTGAAGTTAAAGATTATTCTGTAACCGATACTTTTGAAAAAGGTGATATGGTATTTCACAAAGTATGGGATGACACAGGAGAAGTAATCGAAGTTGGTACAACAGATGATGGAATCAACAAGATGAAAGTTGCCTTCGAAAAGGTCGGAATCAAGACCCTAAGAATGGCTTAGTTCACTAACCAGAAATAAAAAGACTCGCATATTAAAAGCGGGTCTTTTTTAATATAAAAATCATAATCTACATTGAGCTCTGATAATAATATTTTAAAACAAAAAGGTCTTTACCTGATAAAGCCCTGCACAAGAAAACTAATAGGCTTTCTTTCTCATCAAGACCAGCGTCTTAAGGAAGAAGGCGCTAAAGCTCTCGAAAAAATATGTGACCCCGAAGCTATTATTCCTTTAACCGAAGCAATATTAAGGGAAAAGCAGGACAGCTCAATGCCTGAGGCCCTAGCCGCTATTGGCGATGACATAGCTTTCAACAATCTTCTGAATGCTTTTACTGAAGCCGACAAAGAAATCAGACCTAACATCGCGCTAGCTCTTGGAAATTTTAAAAATAAAGCAGCAATCGACGCTTTGGTCTCTGGCTTAAGCGATTTGGACGCTAAAGTAAGATATGCCTGCATTACCTCCCTCGGACGGCTAAAAGACCTGAATACAGTTTCCAACCTATTGGGCTGCTTAGGCGAAAGCAACGAGTGGATATTCCTAAACGTTGTAGATGCTTTGGCAAAAATCGGCAATCACAAAGCCACTAACCCTCTTGTCGCCTTTTATTTAAGGGAAAGAAACGAACGAAAGCGAGCAGCTATAATAAGCGCTCTTGGGCAATTAGGCGATTTAACTGCCGTTGCCACCTTAACCAGAGCATTAAGAGATCAGGACGACAGAGTTAAAGCAAATGCAATAGAAGCCTTTTCAAAGCTAGGGCTTCCGTCAGATAAAGTTTTTGCCCTTATTCAGCCATTTTTCAGATATTCTTCAAACCGCGTCAGAGGCAACGCTTTGGTTGCTGCTTATAAAATAGGCAAGCTTTCAGAAATAATGACGAGCATCAGAAGTATGCTGGATGACCCCAACAAATGGGTAAGAGCTACCTTAGCCTATATTCTTTCTGTCATAGACTGCGAAGAAGCCTTAGAAATCCTCATAACTCTCTTAAAAGATGATGAGCCCGATGTCAGAAAAAATGCCGCCAAAGCCTTTTCAGTCAGAGCCAAAGAAGCTCAGACTGAAGTAATCATCAATATGCTCAATGATCCGGCTCCCTTTGTCAGACTTCAGGCCATCACAATCTTAGGCAAGCTCAGAGTTACACCTGCAAGCGACTTATTAATAAAAATGCTTTCAAAAGAACGAAACCCCAAGCTAAGGGCTTCCATTATAACAAGTCTAGGTCATATTGGCGGAAAAGGCGCAAACCTTACATTGCAGAGTGCTCTGCATGACAGAGACTCCAGAGTCAGAGCAAATGCCGTTGATGGTCTGGAAGAAACTCTTGGCGAAGGCTGCATATCAGTAATAAAGCCTATGCTTCACGATTCTGACAACAGAACTAAGGCCAATGCCGCCAGAATTCTCTTCAAGCTCGGAGAAACAGAAGTCGTCAAGGAATTGGAAAACATGCTTTCCAGCCGCGATTTATCAATTAAGATTTCAGGTGCTTATGCAGTCAAACAGTTAGGCATAGTTTTGAACGAAATGTTGAACTACCCTGCCCATACGGCTCTTGCCTCTAAGCTTGATAAAGTAAAGCTTCCAGATACACCTAAAATTATACGCTCTGCAATTAGTGAGGCAATAAACGCTCCAATAGCCAATTCTTCTTATAATAATCTAACTCAGTCCACCTCTTCAGATAGTTCTTCTATAACTCCGCTGCCTGAAGAAAAAAGCAATGCAGAAGTAAGAGAAGAACTCAGAAGCAAATATCAAGATTTCTACAAAGTAGGGAAACTGAAAGAAGCAGAAACTGCAGTAGAATTCTTCTTATCCAGATTCCCTTATGATACAAAAGGGTTAACTTTCGCAGGAAACCTCTATTTCAAACTGACACGCTTCGAAAACGCTATTAAAACCTTCAACAAAATATTGGAAATGGATCCATTCAGCATTCAGGCTTTAAGCAATCTTGGAACAGCCTATTACCGCAACGGCGCCATTGATGATGCGATTGAATGCTATAAAAAAGCATTAAAACTGAAACCGGATTTATCAGTAATCAGGTTCAATCTCGCCAGTATTTATCTTAAAAACAATAAGTGGCAAGACGCAATCAAGCAGTATGAAGACGGTTTGCGCTATCAGCAGCCTAGCGCTAGAATACTGAACAACCTGGCCCTGGCTTATCAGAAAACCAGCGATAATGAAAAAGCAGCCGAAATTTACCGCAAAGTGCTGGTTCTTGATTCCCACGACGCCAATGCCTACTACAATCTGGCAGTTATTTTAAATAAAAAGGGAAAAACAAACGAAGCCATTCAGCTTATTAGACGCTCTCTTAACGCTGTCGCAAAAGATACACCCAGCTACAAAAATTTAAACGATATGCTTGAACGCCTTACCCAGAAAGGGCCTCTGCATTAATTGCCTTTTGGGGTATCTGATTCTCTGCCAAACCATGAATCAATAATCAGATTGTTGCAGGCCAGCACAGAAAGAATATAAGCCTTATCCTGCGGCGATGAAGCAAGATTTTCCCAGCGGTTTTTAAGAATTTGTTCGTTAGCAGAAGAATTTTTAACAAAATCATATAGGTCAGACTGCGTAACTAGCCTTGATTCATAGCGGCTTTTATTAGTTGGCCAACCGAGGCTTAATAAACCATGAAGCTGATAAGCAGGAATAGACGAAATTCCGGCAATACCTATACGGATTGATTTCTTTAAATCGGTAACATTAAACTTAGAATAGAGATAATCAGAAACTGATGATTTGATTCTTGATAAATGAGCAGGAATCTTAGCTTCAGGGCTATAGAAACTGAGAGTTATTCGATCGGGCCGCTTTCTATTAATAGTTATAGGAACACTAATCTTCAAGGATGAGCTGACATGATTTTCAATTCCATCAATAAAAGAAGTATGACCCTGCAAACAGACTGCAACGTTTGAGCCTTCTTCAAAATCCTCATCATTGCAAGCATAAATAGCCGGATAAGTATCGGGAGTAAGATAAAAATTGTGTTCAGACTGAGTAGAAAAGATTTCAGCTTCCTTTATAAAATCAGGTTTCTTAAAGTCTGATTTATTTGGAATAGAATCAAAGCCTGTTCCGCCCCAATGCTTATTCCATTCATCAAACATGGCCTTTTTATTGTAATCACGTCTGTCGTTGCGCATTACTTCAAGCAGTTTGCTGTTCCAGGCTTCCCATTCTTTTGGGCCTATTCCGGAAACGGCTGAATCAATTCTTTTGCTCATAAACAAATGCTGAGCATATAATGAGTTTTTATCAACCTCGCTTAAAACCACAAGAACAAGACCTTTACCAGAATTAAAAAGCTCAACTGCTGAATTCGGAGGATTTTCTCCGTCAAAAATCAGTTTATTCTTTATAAGACTGGCTGAAATAAAAGTATCTGGAGTCAGCTTATTCCAAAAAATCAGTTTTGCCAGAATAGGCTTTGAAACCTGCTGAACTTTTGGCGGCATTGCCATATTGGTATTATAACTGCGTTCATAAAGATTTATATAATCATTTATAAAATCGTTAGGTTTCTTTTTTTCTGTTTCAGAACTTACAGCATTAGTTTCTGTATCACTTGCCAGTTCAGTAACAGCTGTTTCTTCTCCGCTTAAATATTTTGAATAACAACCTTCGATTTTTTTTCCGGAATAGTCATAAAAACTGATGCTGACTGGTTTTGTCTTAAAAGATGAAGCATCTGAATCAATCAAAAACTGATAAAGTCTGTCAACCGGCTTGATATCACTTTTAGTAGAAGTCAGGATTATCTCAGTATCCTTGAGAGCATGAGACAAAAATAATTCAACTATTTCGCAAAGTTCTTTTGGTGATTTTGAAGAACTGACACAAATCTGCATCCCGCAAAGATTCTGACTTATAGACCAAAGTGCGCCGGAAGCTTCCAAATCTTCAGACAAAGAAGATTTGGTCTTCGTTATCTTTGAAAAGACATCGAAAAGCTTATCAGTGCAATTAATGTTATTAACAACAAGAGGAGAAAAAGTTACAACAACCCTGTTTAGCTTAACAGCATTATCTGCCATACATCTAATGCTGCAGACAGCTATTAGCAACACCACCATTAATGTTAAGGCTGTTTTTTTCATGCTTCTTTTTCCTCTTGCTGTTTTTTAATGATTACTTTGAACCGTTTCTAACAATAGTCATAGGTTCATAATCGATGTTAGGCAATTCTTTCATCTGTTCCATATAAGAAATAACAGCATCTCTCATTATAATACCGGAATCTTTCATTGAAACAGGTTTTGCGAAGTAAACATCGCCGCCTTCGTTACCATCAGCGATAAAGCTGGTTACAGCAACTTTATATTCCTTATTAGGATCTATAGGCTGGCCGTTAACTTTTACATTCTTGGCTTTGCCTTCATCAACATAAAGTTCGCCAGATACACCGCTCATAACAGTGGAAGTCTGCTTGCCCCAAATCTTGGCAGCGTGGTCTAACATTTTCTGAACCTGGTCGCCCTTGAGAGTAACGACTATAATTGTGTTTTCAAAAGGAAGCATAGTGTGAATATTTTCTACAGTAATATCGCCAGGTGCAATCGGGCATCTGATACCCTTAGCGTTAACCATACCAATATCACAATTAGTTGCGGCTTTTAGAGCATCACAGGTAAAAACGCCTGCTGGACACATTTTTTGTGTTCTCTGTTTTTTATCATAAGGAAGCCCCTTTTCAGAATGAGCAATTACTCTGCTTATCTGCTTAATGCGGCTTTGGTCATAGTATTCAACTAGGTCTTTGATTCCCTTCGTTGCATAAGCTTCGTGTTCAGGCTTAACTTCAATAAGTTCGCCATCCCATTTGGTTATTTTCTTGTTATCATCAACGGTTAAGTCGATACGACCAAGGTAATGGCCCCATTCATAAGCTTCTGTGAAAAGAGTTCCGCCCAAGCCATTGTCATAATTGCCTGCTTTTTCGTTGTGCTTGATAAGTTCAGGTTTCATTATCTTTGAATGAGTGTGACCACCTATAACAACATCTACTTCAGAAATGCTGGCAGCAAGATTTCTGTCGTTTTCAACTTCTGCATGAGAAATAACAATAACCAAATCAACATATGGTCTGATTCTCTTAGCTGTTTCTCTGATGTTTTCTATATCATCAAGAAGTTTCATCTTGTTGGTAACTTTAATATTGCAGTCACCCCAGTTATCATGCCCTACTCTGCCTATAACGCCAATCTTTAGACCGTTTCTAACAAAAACCGCATAAGGCTGGAAAACATGCTTTTTACCGTCAGGCCATACGACATTGCTGGCAAGAACTCTCATTCCGGTCTTATCAATAATGGAAAGAAGATGTTCAATACCCAAATCAAGTTCGTGATTACCCATGGTAGTAGCATCTACGCCTATAGCTTTTGCTGTTCTATAACTGGCTTCACCCTTGAAGATAGTAAAGAAAGTAGTGCCTTGAAAAATATCACCAGCATCAAGAATTAAAGGATTTTCTATATCCTTCTTGATAAGATTAATCAAACCTGATCTGCGAACAAGACCGCCACAGTCTTTCCCGTGGTCTGGATCATCAAAAGGAATCAGATGAGCGTGTGTATCATTAGTATGCAGAATAGTTAAATTCTTATCTGCGAATACAGAAGATGTAAAGCCTAAAAATACTGCGAATATTACAGTAAATCTAATTATATTTTTACGATTTAACATATTTATCCTTTTTTTAATATTCCCTCTTAATTTATTCTAAAGCTTCCCCTTGAGGGGAAGTGGTTCCGTAGGAACCGAAAGGGTGACCGAGCTATAGTAAATCTTGTTTAGCATAAGCGTATAAATAACCCCAAGAACCAGAGGTTACTCTAGTTAGGTCACCACCCCTTTTATTCCCCTCCTCAAGGAGGGGCTTTAGGACATCCCTACTCCCTTGATTTATTCCAAATTAGCTAAGAAAGCTGCAACCAGTTCGTAAACCTTGCCAACAGACGGCAGATAAAGTTTTTCATCTGGTGAATGTATGCCTTCAGCGTCAGGTCCGATGGAAATCATTTCCATACCAGGGTGTTTATCGCCAATTATGCCGCATTCTAATCCGGCATGAATAGTAACAACCTTTGGTTCAACCTTGAAAAGCTTCTTATAAATAGCCTGACACTGTTTTACTAACTGAGAGTCAAAATTGGGCTGCCAGGGAACGTATCCGTTACCGCTCCAAACATGAGCACCAGCTAATCTTCCGACAGATTCAACTCTTGAAGTAATAGCATCTCTGCGGCTGATAACACTGCTTCTCTGACTGGTATGAACAAGAAGCTGGCCATCAACAACCTTTACTACTGCAAGGTTAGAAGAAGTTTCTGTAAGATTAAGCTTCTTGATAGTGCTAGCAACACCATGAGGAATTGCTCTTAAGAAATCAAGAACCTTAACGCTCAGCCATGAAAGCATTGCACGTCTGTCGGCAGGTTCAAAGTTTTCATCAAGAACCAGTTGGATATTGGGGTCTGTTTCGATAAATTCTTTTTTAACTGTTTCTGCCATTTTGCAGGCAACTTCTTCAATGCATTTTTTGTCTGCAACTGGTGCGAAGAAAGTAGCTTCACAATCTCTAGGAATAGCATTATGAGCGGTTCCGCCTGTTATGTTGATTATTCTGACATCTGTAATTTCTTCTAAATTCTGCATTATTCTAGCAAGAACTCTTATGGCATTAGCACGTTCACAATGAATGTTTTCGCCAGAATGACCACCAGTGCAGCCTGTTAATTTAATCAAATAAGGAACATAATCATTTGGAACTTCTTCATATTCTAGGTCTAAGGCCAAATGAGTATCTTTTCCGCCAGCACAGCCGATAGTGAACACACCTTCATTTTCAGAATCAAGGTTAATCAAGTATTTACCGTTTAAGACGCCTTTTCCTAAACCGTTAGCACCAGTTAAACCGCGTTCTTCATCAACAGTGAAAAGAAGTTCAAGGTTAGGATGCCTTACAGAAGGATCTTTTACCAAAGCCATAGAAATAGCCATAGAAACACCGTCATCTGCTCCGAGAGTAGTTTTGTTTGCTCTCATCCATTCGCCTTCAATGATGGTTTCTATTGGGTCTTTGGTAAAATCATGGTTAGAATCCGGAGTCTTTTCGCAAACCATGTCCATATGGCCCTGAAGGACTATTGTCGGGCGTTCTTCCATGCCTTTAGTAGCAGGAACGCAGATT
>JAFXRA010000146.1 GCA_017526725.1 Candidatus Rifleibacteriota bacterium | reverse complement strand
TCTTCCTTATGTTTCATTTTATGTTCCTTTAAGTGTTCAGGACAAAATGCTACTCCATCTGGGCCGCATTCTTTGCAGACACAATATTTAAAAATCATTTCAGGATCAGTTACATCTGTTTTGCCGCATACAGAACATTTGTGTCTGTATGGGTTCTGAGGAGAGGCGGCTTTCTCAAATGCTTCACGTCTTTTTGTTTGTTGTCTGGCGTATCTGATTCCTTGAAAGAATGGAACGGCAAAAAATATTAGATAATTTGTGAAGGAAAGAATTATAACTATTTTTGTTGCCCAGGGGCCAAGCACTAACGGAACTATTATTCCTATTGCAGAAAGAAATGCAAGATATTTAATTTTCACAGGAATAATGAACATGAAAAGCATTTCTTCATCGGGGTAAAGGGTTGCATAACCCCAAAAAAGGCTCAAATACATAAGGTAGCTGTCTAGTTGGACAAGAGGATTATATAAACAAGCTATAATCATTAATACAGCACCAAGTAAATAATATACTGTCAGCTTAAATGACCCCATAGCAGCTTCTATTCCGTTGGCACACATTATTATAATTAATAGTTCAAAAAAAAGAAAAAATGGGTTTTGGCTGATAGGTATTATAAGGAAAGTGACTAGACGCCATATTTCCCCTTTCATAATTCTAGAACCGTCTAAGACTAGCATAGAGTAGGGGAGCATATTCGCAGAGTTAAGAAAATAGACTGTTATCATTAAACCAGCTATATAATACATTAGCCCGTCTAATGCTAAGTGCCCAAACTTTTCTTCTAATTTATCCAACCAGTTTTTTTTCATAGAATTTTTTATATTTTTGAAATCTTAGTTCCATTTGATAGTATTATTCCGTTGGGGTTTTCTCGATAAGGAATACAGGTTACACTAACTTTATCACCTTTTTTTAAATCCTTAACTTCTTTTCCTTTAAACTTAACCATTATTTCTCGTCCGCTGTGAGTAATAACAACGCTGGTTTCGGATATTATATTGGTTATGTCTCCATTAATTGTGCATGGTTTGTTCATTCTGAAGGTAGTAGGAATTTTGCTGCTGTTAGCTCTTGTAATTGTTCGTTCCTTTGCTCTGGAACCTTGCTGCTGTTTTGATACTGTTATCGTTTTCTTTTCTGTTGTAAAAGCTACTATAGACCCTAATACTATAATAATGACAAGAAGTGTGGTAATTAGATTAACAGGATTATTAATAATACTTGCTAGAAAAGCGAGAATTATCGCTGAAATACTTAGTTTGGTTTCATCCTTTTTTGCATTCTTTTCTTTTGCAATTTTTCTTACGTTTTCTACTGAATAAGGTTTGCTTTCTTCTGTATTAGGTGAAATATCAGAGAATTTTATTGGTTCTAATTTGCTTTGTCTTTGAGTGAGGGAAGAGTATTTATTATATCTTCCAATTCATTTCGTGCCTGAGAAATAATCATTTCAAGACCAGGCTCTGTTATTTTTGAACTTATTGTATCTAGAGCTGAAAGAATAGTGCTGTCAGGATTACTTAGTAAAATTGCTATAATTTGTTTTGCGACAAGCGGATGTTGTTCTTCCTGCAGAGCCTTGATTAAGATTATATATACTGATTCAAATGGACATAAAGCTAGACAACTTATAGCATATGAACGATGGTTCTGATCTTTCGATGAAATTAGTTTTTCCAGAGCTTGAATAGCCTGATTGCTGTCAACCTTTAAACCAAATCTAATAGCTCGAACTCTGATATTTGTGTCAGTGGAAAGCAATAAATCTGGTAATTTTACTTTTAGTTTTTCTGGAGCTACTCTTTCTAATATTTTGAAACCAACAGCTTGCAGTCTGCTGTCTTTCTCCTCGAGTGCATTGATACCCAAACTCTTTATTTTAACACTAGGAGCGTATTTTAATAATAGATTTAAAGCTTCTGCTCTTATAGCAGGTGCAATACTTGAGTCTTCTGCCATTTCTGTAATCTTATGTTTTTCGTCCATAAATTGTTGCAATTCCAGACGTTTAAGACGAAGAACCTCTTTTCTTTCTTCACTAATAACAGGTTTTTCTTTAACAGCATCTTGAGGTTCAATAAGAGAGGGAACAGATTGTTCTGAAGCAGATGTTTCTTGAGAAGATACTTCTTTCTCTTCTGATTGAGTATTTAAAACATTTTGATTTGAATCCTGCTGTGTGGATTGTAATGGTGGCAATGAAGATTCTTGATTCTTTTCTATACTTTCTTGTTTGTTAATTATTGGAACTGGCGGCTTCTGTTTTTCAACTTTTTTCGTTGGATTTACAGAAGTTGCCGGTTCAGAATGGTCTTTATCAACAAATAAAGAATCTATTGAAGGCAAAACCATTTCATCGACAGAGGTATTTCCAGTTAAACGCTGATAAACATCTTCTGTTTGCGGATTCAAAGCAAGTTTGTCTAGAAATTCTGCAACGTCAGGAATTGATTTGTTTTTGTCTATCCAGTTTATAATAGCTTCCCTTTTGGGGCCAGTCGTTGTACAGAGCTGAATTTCCAAATCATTTAAGAATTTTTTCAGTCTCTGCTGCTTCCATGTTGAAACTAAGGCTTGAGGGGTTGCTTCATTAGGCGGAAGTATCTTTGCAGATTTTATAGCTGCGCAAACAATATTGAATAAAGCTGTTATAGGCTTTCGTTGTTCTGGAGGTGCTGATTCTAAAACATCTAATATTTTTAGAGCTATTTCTAATGATGGATTTGACGCTAAAACTGTTGCGCAGGCTTTAAAAACATCTGTGTCTTTTTCTTCCTGAATTAATGCAATAATATAGCTTTTGACTCTATCAAAAGGGAATAAAAAGCTGATTTCTAGTGCTGCTAATCTATCTTCAGCTTTTGTTGAAGCTAGAAAATGTAAAAAATGTCTTTCTGCTTCTGTCTGGTCTATTTTCCTTAAAGCCATTACTGCTCTAGAGCGGACCAACGATTCTTTACTAGCTAATAAGTAAGGTAAAACCGGATAAAGAATCTTAGAATCTATTTTTTCGGCTGCGCTTATATACGGCAGAGTCAGGTTATCCTGATGTTTTATAAGATAATTTTGAATAAATTCACTATCAGAGATGTCACCATATTTCCCTAAGAAGACACCGACAGAGGGCAAAACATCTTCGGGCAATACTTCTGGTTTGGTTCTTATTATTTGCAGTAGAAGAGGGGCTTTTTCTTTATCTACAGAAAGAAAGTCACTTGAAATAAAACTGTGATTTTCTGAAATGATTTGATTGTTTTCTGAAACCTGCTCAGTTGGCGGTACTACGGCTGTAATTGATGGCTTCCCCTCTTTAAAAGCAAGTTTTTGGGATATTTTAGCTATAGCTTGAGAGGCAAAAAAAGACTCTTCTCTGTCACCTTTTGAGGCTAAATTTGACAGAGCATCTAGAGCTGCTTCTGTTTTCCCTATTCGGGTTAACTTGACAACAGCCTGAATTCTTAAGCTCCTTTTATCGGAACTTAATTGTTCTATTAATAATTGTTCATTTGTTTGTTCAGACAAAACTAAAAATCCCTAGAATACTTATATATATTCTAAGGATTTGTTGTTTACTTTGCAAGTTTTTGTGTGTTGAAAGCTTATCTATTTAATGACAATCTTGGGGTAGCATTTAAAACAGAGGAGTTATGTTTTGCTACTTTTTCTTTGACTATATGTGGTGTAATAAAGATTATGAGCTCAGTTCTGCTTTCTTTAGTTGTTCTGCTCTGGAATAATTTTCCAATTCCCGGCAGATTTCCAAGAATAGGAACTTTGTTTACTGATTCGTTTTTATCTGTTTTTATCATACCACCAATTACTATTGTGTGGTTATTTTTACAAATAACCTGTGTTTTGGCACTTCTATTGCTTAGGTTTGGAGTAGAGTTGCCGCCGAGAGTTGTGTAACCTAATACGCTTGATATATTTGGAGTTATATCAAGAAATACTTCGTCGTTTCCTGTTACAGATGGAGTAACATCAAGAGATATATTGGCGTTAGCTTGAGAGACTTCGTTTGAAACCTGGCCGCCTTCGCTGACTGTTGAAGCAGATATGTAAGAGATTGCCTGACCAACAGTAATATTTGCTGATCTGTTATTTAATGTTGTAATAACTGGATTGCTAAGAACCTTAGCGAAACTTCCTGTATTTAACATTGATAAAACTGCTGTAAACTGATTAACATCCAGACTACCAAATCTAAATACACCGGTTCCACCAGCAGTATCACTCATAGGAGCAATTGTAGCGGTAAAAAGATTGGACTCAGTCATTCCTGCAACAGGAATGTTCTTCTGCCAGTTAACGCCCATTTGTTCTTCTTTATTTTTGTCTATTTCATAAATATGAGCATCTATTGTTACCTGAATAGGAGGAACATCTAACTTGTCTATAAGTTCTCTTATTCTATCCAGATTTGTCAAGGTATCAGTAATTATCATCATATCCATACGGCCTGTAGTGGTGCCGCCTGCAGCACCAGCCTGGGAAGCTGCGCTAGATGAAAATTCCTTTATCTTAGCTCCTTCAGAGAGCATTTGAATTGCTTCTGTGATAGTGCTTGCATCTGCATAATTCAAATAAAAAACTTCTGTGACAGGTCTTGATGTTATTTCAAGGCCTGTTTCCTGAACATCAATCTGAGGAAGCATATTTTCTATTTCAGTGAGTTTTGCCAAGGTATCAGTAACTATTATTGAGTTTGTTCGACTGTCTAATTCAGATTTGCCTTTTTCCGACATAAGTCTGGCAATCATAGGCTGAATTTCTACGGCATTGGTATGTTGAATACTGAATATTCTTGTGAAAGTAGGTGCTTCATTAGAAGGGAAAATTCTCAAGATTTTTCCTTCCCATGAAAAGGAGAGGTCGAAATTAACAAGAAGTGTGTTGAATGCTTCTTCCATTGTGACATCATTGAATAAAACAGTAACCGTTTTGCCGCTGACACCGTTTCCTAGCATTAAGTTTATATTGATGATTCTGGCAAGTGAGCGTAAAGCATCTGCAACATCAGTTTGTCTGAAATCTAAAGATTTTATTTTGATGTTTTTATTCGGAGGAAATGATATAGATGATCTCTGAATATCTTTGCCAGTTTGATTATTTTTAGCAGACTTATCTGAATTTGGGGCAATAAGACTGTTGGATTTTTTAGGTGTAATAGCTGTTTTGGGCTGAGGCTCTGGATTTGGAGCTTGAGTTTGAACTGGAGCCATTTGATACATAGCTTCTGGTTCTGCATATTCTGCTTTCAATTGTCTTATTGTTTCTAAGACTTCTGGAGAAAGTTTATTTTCCTGCTGATTATAAGAATTGGAAAGATTATTGCCTTGTCTTATAATTGCCCCATTACCTAATTCTGCCCAACCAGACTGGTAGTTATTGTTGGGATAAGGTTCTGTAATATCAGTTCTTATTGTTGGGTAAAAAGATGTTTCGGTTGCTGGCTGTGTTGGATAACTTACAGAGCCTCTTCCATTAATAGCAGTATTGATAGGGTTATTGGTATTATAGCCTTGTCGAACTGAATTGCTGCGTTGAACCTGTCTATTCCCAGCTCTAGGAATTGAACTTTTATTATTGTAGTTTGTTCTCTGCCTGTTATTTACTCTTTGCCAGTTTTGAGAATATACGGGAACAGCAAAAGCTCCTAACACTAAAGTTAGGAGTAATATCTGATTCAGTTTTTTATCTAAGACAATCATTATTTATTCGCTCGTAGATGTGTCTATATATTTATATAGTAAAAAAGATGCATTTCTTATTACTTCATTTTTATTTACGTCTCTAAAGTGTAATGTAACCGTTGCTCTAATCGGTGAAATATTAGAAGTAGTATTGTTAAATAAATCTAAAACCTGTTTTTGATATGGTTTTAATGTAATACTTGTTTCTGTACCGGCTTCAGCAAAAGGAATATTTATGGGAATATCTGTTATAGTCAGACTGTCTATTGGTTCATTTAATACTGTTCTATAAGTTAAGTCATAACTTACAAGTTCGCACGGAATAGAATTAAGAAGTTTGGCTGTAATCACGCCGTCTTCAATGGAATCAAAATCAGCATTTGATGGAAGTATATTAAAAGGCTCTGCCTTAGTTATTTGAATATCTGAGGCAGGGTAAAACCCGTTTTTATCGCATCCTACGTTTATAAAGGCGGCTAATAGCAGGAATGCAAAAAATAATATTCTTCTGATTTTTTTCATATTCAGTATATCGGATTTTTTTTTGAAAGATTTAAGATGTAAGATTTAAGATTTAAGATTTAAGATATAAGATATAAGATGTAAGATAGAAGATAGAAGAATTAAGAAATGAGTGCACAGAGCAGTAGAGCGGAGAGCAAGCAAACTGTCCGCTTTTAAAGAAATAGAGAAATGATATTTGTGTTGTGGGACGAGGCTAAAGCCTCTGTGGGATGATTGCTGACGCAATCTAGTCAAAATTATCTGTAACTGAATAATTTCCTGTTTCTGGGTCTATATGAATATCTACGCCTGTTTTGGGAAGCAGCCACTTTTCTGTGCCGGATTCTAGTAAAATCATATTCATTTTTATTTCTTTAACTATACATCCGTTAAGTTCATTGCCCTTTTCATAGAGACTGCCATCTACTATGGCTTTTGGACCTCTGGCTGTTTCTATTGTTCCAGTAAATCTTGCGTTCATTATTTTAGGAACTATGATTTCTTCTTTAATTTCTTCCTTAGGACGAGCGGCTAATTCTGCTTCTATTCTCAATTTTTCAACCAACTGAGCATAAGGAGAGGTTTCAAAAGGATTTCTTGTCAACTGAAAGTAATCCTTCATAATTGGGTCGTCTTTTAAAGGATTGTCTAAAGGTTGGCTATCTGAAGCATTGACATCGGTTGTTCCTGAAGCTAATTCACCAGTTTCTGTCCCTTGTTCTCCTTCAGGCTTTTCTCCTTCTTCACCTTCTTCTCCTTCTTCTT